>CAKZYJ010000123.1 GCA_937884755.1 uncultured Flammeovirgaceae bacterium | reverse complement strand
ATGTGCGCCAGAAAACTGGTAAGCCGTTTAGCATCAAGATAAGCCCGGCTTTAAAAGAACTATTACTATTGTATATCGGTGAAAATGCTAGCCCGGATGACTTTATCTTCTCTATCCTGAAACCAACTGATCCACCAGAGCGCTATGCCGACATTATACGAGATCGGCGTAAGCGGCTGAACAAACGACTTAAGGAAATAGCGGCACTGTGTAATATTACACCCTTTACCATCTATACGGCTCGGCATACCTATGCTACGACCGGTAAGCGTAAAGGTGTACCCACAGCCGTTATTCAGGAAAGCATGGGACATGCCACCGAAGAGATCACGCAAACATACCTGGACTCTTTTGAGAACATCGTGATTGACGAGTACGATGAACTGATTATGAACGACTAATTAAGTAGCCCTTTTCTCGAGACCAAATCATTTAGATCTTAGTGATGTATCTTTAGAATTATTGAAACTAGTAATGTGTATATTTACAGTTATAGTTGAACAAGCAGGTGATCGAGATATTGGGACAAGTATTTATTAGAATAGCGAGTACTTTTTCGGTGAGCACCATGTTAAATGCCTTGCCAAAGGAAAAGGTTTTTACAATATGTAGATTGATTTTATTTTGCTCTTAAGAAGAATAATTTTTAATAGATGATACAATGTCTCTATGCCTTGCGAGAAGAAGAACTCTAGATGATGATCAAGTTTTCAAAGGTTGCATTGCATGTAAATAAATATCGTAACCGATCACAATTTCCTAGACTTAATTTCATATTAGATTTTTTTCTCGATTTGATTCTGATCTTGTTGATTAATCTATGTATACGTGGATTTAACTCGATTATTGCTTGGTTCGCCTCAATAATGCCAAACAGCAATGGTACAGCGATCATCTCCTCTTATTTACCGTTAGATGTAACAAGATGGCTAGTTACAGTTTCCGACGGGGTGTCAATTATTGCTTTTACGTTAATTGCAATAACTACACTCTTTAGGATAGTAAAAATCCATTATGAAGATATAAGAAAAAATGATAACTAATTTTTTCAGGCGGTCAATAGAACTGATTTTGGAAATCCTTATAGCAACAGCTATTGGATTACTTGTTATTGCTGTTAAAGGAAAGATTAACCTCGAATCTTATCAGTATGCGCTATTATTTGCAACTGCTTTTCTCGTGCCAGCAGAGTTGATACGTCAGTTTGGAGGGTTCAAAAGATTACGACAACTGTTGATTTCTAAAACATACTTTAAAATTTTTCAATATAGAAGATCTTCGCTTGAGGGTTTCTATCTAACGAAGATTATTACAAATAATGAATCCTCATCTGGGGATTATGTTTATTATTACTCTACTATCAAAATAATTCAGAAACTTAACAAAAAATGGAGTACTGCATTACATATCAATAATACCATATTCAAAGTGTATCCAGGAAAAAATCATATTATTTTTGAAGATGTGGTTGATTACGAAGGTATCTATCACAAGTCACAAAACAGAATTTTCTTTAAAGGAAAAGATTCTGTAGGCTATTTCACACCAGTAAAACTTAATATGAAAACGCAGGCACTTATTGGTGAGATAACCATTAAGGGTGTCAAATATAGACTTCGTGGTGAAAAAATGAACGCCTCTAATTATAATAAGTTAGTAAGGAACGCCTCTGATTATGACGAAGTAATAAGGAAATTGGAGAAAAATGCGGATAATAATTAATGCGTTACGAAGGGCTTGATTTTGCTTTAACTCTATATAATGGCTAGTGCTAACTGACATTATTTATCACCATCTATAATGCCTAAAAAAACGGCTCAAAGAAATTGCTGCTCCCTGCAATATTTCGCCGTTTACTATTTATACGACGCGGTACCCAATTTCATAGAAAGGAGTGCTGATATAGGTAATTCCCATATTCCGGTGATATTTCACGCTAAGAGCTTGTCGGTTATCAGTATCGTGAAAACGCTAATATGAAAGTATGAAGCTAGAAAATCTATCGTATTTCTACTGCTTTAGGCAATAAATTTATATTCGTGATAACGAACCTTAAGAGCATAGAGCACATAGATATTGTTCCTACCTACCGTAGCCCGGTTTTAATTTACAATCACTCATTTCAAGTGCTTAAGCAGGTGAAAGATAAAAAGGTATACAATGTACTTACCGAAACAGAGCCCGGCTAAAATGAGCTCGAGGCACTATAGGTGAAAAATAAGACTTAATGCGTCTAAAGGAAAATACTAGAAATTTTATCTAAAGCGTTCAAAATTACTCAACTAAATTATATCGCTTATGATGAAGGGCAATAGGGGTATCACATACAAATGCGAAATCAATATAAAATAGCCGAACCCTTTCATTGTTGAAATATTAAGAAATTGGCTTAGCCAAACAGGAATTGCAATAAGGCTGATGTATATTCCTCCAAATAACATGACTAGCGAAATAATGGCTTGAGTTACTACAATTATGAAATGACCCTCAGATACAATTCCAGTGTCAATAAGATGTTGATATATAGTGTCACTGGCTAGTAAAACCACGAAAAAAGCCCCTAGGAAAGCGCTTTGATATATTAATAATGCGAATACATCAGATATATCCAATGTATTATCCTCAATCTTGCAAATAATTACTGCAGAAAAATAATTTATTACAAAGTAAAAAAGAGCGGTTATTACTATTAATAATTCACCAATTAGGCTTTCGGGTACTAATCCACTTAAAATATCAGGTGTTGAATCACTTATATCCGACAATGTATCATTAATATTAAGGAGAATTAACAAAAATGTCATTCCCTCAACGTAATATCTGCTAGCAGTTTCAGCATTATCATCTTCAAATATGATCTTATTCCCGAGTGAGAATATATTTCTTCCCACAAAGTAAGTAGCTGAGAAAAAGACCAAATACTTTCCAAAAGTTATAGAAAAAGGTAAGGTAATAGCCTTTAGAAATGTCATATGTTCGGTAGTATTCTGAAACTCAAAATTAATATATGCATTTTCTAGATAGGTACATGTTATTTATAAATATTATGCTATTGACCTTTCATAGCGCCAGTAAGACTAATTGGGAGGATTACAACTATCTATCGTCTTTGATTGACTCTCATTTAAGCGGCTATTCTTTATAGAATAGGATAGTAATGTACCAAACGTTGGATAGCAAAGAACAAAATACTACTTTCTACTTAAAACCGGTATCAGCATAAGAGAAGAGAACACTTAGAAGTAAGCTATTAACCTGCGTGCTATGTATAACCCGAAATTTGAGTCATGGCTAGCAGAAATACTACCTTCAAATCCTTAGCGTGAAATATCACACGAATATGGGAGTTACCTAATATAAGCTTGCCTAAACTATTTATATAAACCATACAACTAGCCACTTAAACCTTTCTAACTACTCTTAGATTTTACAGGGCGGCTTGTCAGAAATTATATTGTATACCCAGATACCATCCTTTAGGCGATACATCAAACTGATAACGAATATCTTTTTCTAAATCAATTGTAGACGATACTTGTTGCCCGTTTGACAATTCATTTAAAGTTGGATTCCAAGTCCAGATCGGACCTCCTGAGAATGCAATCTTAGCACTTGGAATAGTAAAACCTAACCCTGCTAGTAAAAAGGGACGCGTCTTAGTAGGGGCAATTCCTAACTGAATCAGAGGAGCAAAATATCTAGATCCTATACCTAGATTAAGATTTAGAAATACTGCCGTTACTACATCATTCTCGGAGATATTATCCTCAACTATGACAAGCTCTCCGGTTTCGTCAGTTGAGACACCATACCCTGATAGTTCTGTATTTGAAAAGAAAATACCAGTGCTAACTGTAACATTAACAATATCGTATTTCTCGAATGCAATTGTCCTGGCTAAGATTAGTTCTTTCTTCTCAAAGTCTTTGTTCTCACTTTCATATTCAAACTCAGTAAAAGAAAGTAAAGTCTGAAACTTTTGCCCTTCTTCAAAGCCTACTTCTCTGATTCTATAAAAATTACTGGTTTTTGAATTGGAAGAAGGTTCATTTACAGAACTCTTAACTATATTTATTATTGGCTTAAGTTTAGAAACTAGGCTTTTATTAGCTTTTAAGTTTTCTTTGGTCTGCGTAATAAAACTGGTGATCACTGTTTTACTATAGCTATTTAATAGATTGTCTGAGATGGTTAATTCAGATATCCCTTTTAGAATATCTTTTTGGAGACCCTCTATTTCAGTAAACAGACTTTCAAACTTCTTAATCTGAGCTTCGTTTTGTAATACTAAATTCGGAACAACGTTTGGGTCACTGATCGCTAATAAATCTTTAAATACCTGATCTACTTCTTGTGAAAGGTTTACAGCATTCTTCGTATCGAGATCCTCGATGAGCTTTGTAAGCTCATTAAGTTGCTTTCTTTCATCTTCCATAAGATCATCCTGATTCTCTCGCAAAGTTATGTATAAAAAAGTGAGATTTGAATTGTTAAATCCACTTGCTGGAATCGACAAGTCAGTTGAACCTCTTGGTAATTGGGCTCCCTTCGATTTAGCTATGAGCTTGTTATTCTCGACCTTGTTTAACGAAGTAACTGGCTCTCCAAACTGGGCGACCAATAGGCCAATAAAGTCATTTATCTTTTGGTCTCTCTCATCAGTGAATACAGAGTCTTGCCAAGATACTTTGTATTTTAGAGGATTAATCCACTTTAAGTAAATATTACACGAGTTTTTGTTTTTTAGAGAAAAAGTAACTTTTTCTGTGATGCTACTTCTTTCATCGGGATTAGCAGAAGATGAGAAATATTCTAATTTCTTACCATCAAAAGTTAGATAAATAGCCCTATTTTCTACCTTCTCACCTTGTGGAGATAATCCTTTCTGACCGTAACAGATATCATGAAAAATAAAGAAACCAATTAGTACTGCTAAACTTTTTTTAAATAGTAAATGGTTTTTGGTTATCGAAGGTACTATTGTCTTTTCCAAATGTTAAGTAATTAGGTGTTTGGTATTGCGGCAATGAATTAGTGATCAGCTTGTGGAATTGATAGTAATTGCCTCCAAAAGCGCCACCGTTCCATACGGCCTTTAGTTTTCCTGTAAATTGCCCATTAAATGTGCCGTCATAAGAGTATTGATTATCTTGGCAGCCTGAAATTAACTTTACTGTAGCATTGACAGCACTTCTCTCTACGCTTCTTATATTTGAACCTAGCTCATCATAGAAGTCTTTATTAGTAAAATACGTAGCTGCAGCAACTTCAACAGGCATGTACCTTGGTGTTTTATCTGTATATCTAATACTTTCGTTTCTAGCTTCTTTGGTAATTGTTCCGCTATGGCAACTGTCTGAAATAACAAGTATCCTTACTCCTTCTCTAAATTTTGACCAAAGATACTTTAGCTCATCATCGATTAATTCACCGTCAAACAAACACCAGGTTTCATCTTGACTATCACTTTCATCTGAGTTTAGATCGGGAACTTGTCCTCCATGCCCTGAATAGGAGATGAAAAGAATATCACCACTATCTAGATTTGTAGTAGTGTCCTGAATAGCTTCAATAACTTTTTGTCTAGTTGCTTCCTCTCGTAAATAAATACTTGATTGAAACCCCTCGCTGTCGGCGATCAATTTCATATCGCGGGCGTCATATTCACAAGCGTTCAGTTTACCATCCCATCCATTATAATGATCTGGATCGACGTAATTTAACCCAATGTGGATTGATATTCCTTTTGCCATAGATAAGTCAATTTAGTTGTATAGTGCAACGCATTTTAAATAAAGAATGCCTTTATCAAATATAGCAATAATTTTATTTCTTACTAGCTTTCAGTAATACTTAAGGCTGCCTTGCAATGTACTTGACATAACGTCTACCTATTAATGGGTATATTCCTCAGACGCTAGTAAAATTACGAAGTTACTTGAATTGCTCTTTATAGATATAGGGTTTCCGCATCAAAATAGGGATATACGATCAAGGTAGCTAATTTTGTG
>CAKZYJ010000122.1 GCA_937884755.1 uncultured Flammeovirgaceae bacterium | reverse complement strand
CGTTGACGATCTGATACACATCAGACGAAGTCTTTTTGGTGCACTAGGCAGATAACTATTAAAATAATGCGCTGAGCTACCGCGATCAGGTTCTGCTCTGTTTCCCACTAAACTACTTGCTTAAGTCAAGAGCGGACGGCTATTTACGGAGCGAGGAAATGTGGGCAAGCTAACTGGCCGGACGGTTCACGTACTCTTGACTTTTGCGCAGTAGGCTTAGTAATTTTGCTAGAACCTGGCGCGGTGGGAATGAGAATAGGTAAATGGGCGGGTTATTAATCAGCGACTCGGCTATAAATAAGAAAAAATCCCTTTCATTAACGGGGTGGGTATTTTAAGAATCGATTTTGCTTTTATCTTATGGAAAGAGAGTTAAATGTTAACTAGACATAAGACAAGTATAGGGGTATACAATCCACTTTTTCTGGAAAGTCTGATTGGTCAAACCTTGCTGCATTTCCTCTCGTTAATCATCAAATGTATAGGTACCATCGGGCTGCTGAGGATAGCAGTTTAGAATTAAAAGAAATAGCTCTTCCGACATTACCTGGGCTAATCTGGAGAGCAAGTAAATCCGCTCCATACTTAATTTTTTCACCGTTTGGCGATTTTTCCTCCATACCAGGTAAGTCGTTCCCCACGCCTCAGCAGTCTCCCCTTGAGTAATTCGTCTTTTCTTAAGGAAGTCAAATAGGATATCTGCCTCTTCTAAAACATTGGAAGGAGATTTCTTAACATGGTCTTCCTTATTGTCTGCTACTGGATTCGCGGTGGCTATGGCGGCGGTTTTCGGATTGTCCATCGCCCGGTTCGGCGTGGATGCGGCGACCACCGATTTACTATAACGCTGGGCTAAAATATTCGTAGCACTCTAAATGAGTGCTTTTAGTTCTTGGTCATTGATCTTGGCAGGCAGCGAAGGGGCAAATAGGAGTGCTCATAGTACGATCGTAGTCATTTTCTCAAAGATACGTTTTTTACGCTGCCTTTTTGCTGCCGCAATGGCAGCGGCCGGAGTGTAGGTCAATGCCTACCGAAAGATAACTCTCCAGATTCTTATGTGATAGATTTCTGTACAGGTATAGGATTCGTTTCTCCGTTTTTCAGGTTAATAAAACCCATTGTGTCATTTTGTAACTATGTTTTAGCAGTTGCCAAAGTAGTTGTGAGGCATGAACTCAACCGCCGTATGGATAAAAAAACCTGCCAACTAATCACTTGCTGATCTCAAGCAGTTACTAGCAGATTATACTAACAGAAACCTTCATTCAATGAACATATGCAGGTGCCAAAATTACTGCTTTCGCAGTAGAAATGTCTCATTTGTTTGAAGCCCCATGCTGAGCCACTACCCTAAAAATTACCAGGAGTAGTTTTTATGAGGAGGTATACAATCCCATAAGTTGATTTACATTACCTCGGTAGGAATCACCAATTGGAAAGACTATGCTCATATCTTGTAATTTTATAGAATCTCTACCCATTGACGTAATCTCACTAATGGCGACAATATATGATTTATGAATTCTTACGAATTGTTCCTTGGGTAAAAACTTTTCTATTTTATGAAATGCCATGTAGAACCTTTCATCTCGCCCGTTTTTTAAAGTAACTATGACTGAATTCCTACTACCTGAGATATATAATATTTCATTTAGATTGATTACCACTTTTTCTCGACGTCGCTTTAAGATTAAAGGTTGTCTACTCAAAGAGCCTATTAAATTAGTATCCAGAGTAGTTTGGGATTTTATCTTCTCAAGAGTTGCTAAGAATTTTCGATATCCAAAAGGCTTGCATAAGAATCCTCTAGTGTACTTAGAGGTTTCTAGTGCTGGCAAAGCATATTTTGGATGTGCCGTGGTTAGCACAACAGCTGGACTACCGTACTTCATATCATTCTCAATAATACTTAGAAAATCCATCCCGTTAAGACCTGGCATATCTACGTCAAGAAACAGTAGATCAATTTGACAATTAGACTCAGAAAGGAAAGAAATAGCTGAAATAGGATCAACAAATGATTTAACTAATAATGTTTCATTGCACAGTTGTATATAATTCGTTAATACATCAATAGCAGCAACATTATCGTCAATAACTAAGCTTTTCAATTGATGGTTTGAATACTTCTCAAGAGTCATAGTGATCTACAAGAGACCCAAACTGAGAAGAATTTTCTTCCCAGTTTGGGTACGAAAAACTATCTTGACCTCTTGGGTCTCGCATTGATGTTACTCCGTGGGGGTCTTGGTGAGGAACCTCCTAGAATAGCTTTTTGCTGTTCGGCATCCAGTGGAAGCAGTTTGCCTTTGCTCTCAGGTTTCGAATTTAGCTTTTTCATAATAAATACAGTTAGAGATATATAGATTTATTCAAAAATATATATTCTGCTTAGAAATCCTTTGGTCGTTATCATATATTTCACCAACGGCAATTATTAAGTGCCAACTACCATTTTTGGTCATGAACGGCACGAATCAAAGCACCAACTGCTAAACTTCAAGCTGAAAATGAACTTTGTTTAAAATAGATAAAGCTATATTAGTAGTATGTTTGTAGTGTTTTGAGATAGACTCATACCTAGCTTCACACTGTTATGAAAAACTTTCTAGCCTTTAAGAAAGAGGAAATTCAAGTTCTAAGTGTCCTAATCTTCCTTTATTGGCTATCTTTTATTATATCCGCACTTCATTTTGGCTTTCCACTGATACACACCCTATGGACACAAACACCCTATGTCCTTTTAGATATAGTTGCCTGTTTTATTGTATATCGTTGGATATGTCCCGATGCGCATAAAAACATTGGATTACTCGTTTTAAAGCAACTAGGGCTATTCATTATTTATTTTGGATGTTATAGGGGATTAAATAATATTATTCCAGAGTACAATGATGGCAACCCTCAGATTGTAATATATTCACTAGAAGATGATGCAATAGCTGCTTTTATCGTTCTTTTAACGACGATTGTTCCAGCCTATGGGTTGTATTACTATAAATATGGACTGTACCGTGCTGAGAAGGCAAATGAGAAAAAAGTGCAGTTTGCGATGTTAAATGAACAGCTGGCTAAACGAGAACTTCGGTACTACAAAGGAGAGTTTAACTCTCATCTCACTTTTAATATATTAACATATTTACATTCTAAGGCAATTAAGCTTCCTGATTTAGCTGAACCTATTCTTCTACTGACTGAGATTTTACGGTATAATACGGCTGTAGAATCAGATAAGAAAGTTTCACTTAATACAGAAATAGAGTACCTCTCGAACTTCATGTTCCTTAACCAGCTCATTCACCCTCATCACTATATTAAATTAGAAATAGCTGGTCGTACTGAAAATATATGGGTTTATCCACGCATAATTATGGGATTTGTAGAGAATGCGATAAAACATGGAAACGCCAGTGACCCTAATTTTCCAATAAAGGTAGAGCTTGTTGCGAATGAATCTGAATTACAAATTCAAGTAACCAATAAAAAGAAGGATATTCCGCTTAATAACACGACCCAAAAAGGTCTCCTTATTACTAAAACCATGCTTGATAAGCTCTATGGTGAGTATCACCACTTGCTTATTGAAGACGGAATCGACACTTTTAAAGTCAATTTGGAAATTAAAATAAAGAATGAAACACCAGCCTTTACGTACAGCGGACATGAAATTATCTCTTGAAAGAATTCATAAACGTGTAAAGCAGGGCATAGCTCTTATCATAATAACAATAGGAATTTGTCAAATTGCTTTTGGGCAAGTTCCGCTTCCCTTATTACCGAAGAATTCCTCAGATACCATACATGGTATCCAGATCGATGACCCTTTTTCACCCTTTGAAGATCCTGCAAATCTAGAAGCTAAAAAGTGGATTGAGCAGAAAAACTTAGAAGCCAAAGCGGCACTTAATGGTCAGCCTATTCATACTCTATTAGTTGATACAATTTCTGCGTTATCGGCTTCAACACCAATACGAGCTACTGTTCCACTGAATAATAATGGGGTCATCTATACGCAATTAGATATCGCGGAGGGTAACGAAACGAAATTAGTTAAATACAACACGCTTGCTGAACCATATGAAGTTTTACTTACTAATGAATTGTTAACGATTAATGGTTCGGTTTACGAGATATTTGACTACAACCCTTCCCCTGATAACCGTTATATAGCCCTTCAACTATACCCTAAAGGGCTTGACGATATGATTATTCGGATTTATGATAGTAAGACAGGTAGTTTTACTGAAGATATTATTGACGCAAGCACATCCTATTACCCATTTTGGCTACCTGATAGTAAATCATTCTTCTACACTCAACTATGCTCCCCTATGAAGTTTGATTCTGTCCAAGTTAAACGGCACATAATTGGACAATCGCAAAATACGGATCAATTGGTACTTGACCGACAATCATCAAACATACTCACCTACGGTGATGGTGATTTTCCAGTAATACAAATGCTGCCCGATGGAAAGCGAGTAGTATGTTCAATGGCCTATGGAATTTCTCAGTATGTTGACCATTATATTGCACCTTTAGACGAGATTTTAGGAGAACAGTCTAATTCTTGGCAGCGAATAACTTCTTCCGATCAACAGATTATTACTGCTGATTTTACGCAAAATGATGCATATTTATTGCGGGCCGAACCTGACTCAACAACATCAATTGTATACTTTAACATTCAAGAACTGGAAGATACAACAGTGCTAATTAACGAAAAAGAGGGGTTTATTGCAGAAATGATGATTGAAGAAGATGTTCTGTATTATGAAAAGTCATATCAAGGTTCTAGTCAATTAATTCGAGTAAATCTCATTGATAAATCAACGTCAACTCTTCAACTCCCCTTTCAAGGGGATCTTGTGCTAAATACAGAAAGTCCCGTTCGAGTGAATGGTCAAGGACTATTCTTTGGCCTATCAAGTTGGAATCAGGGATATGGAATTTACTATGCTTCTTCGGAAGGTGATACTATTATAAAAACAGATATTAGACCTGCTGGGAAATACGAAAATCCTGATAATCTTGTCGTAGAACAAGTACTAGTACGATCTCACGATTCAACAGAAGTACCATTAACACTTATTTATAGAGAGGGGGTAAAAGGAAGTGATGTAGCTCCTGTGATATTAGAGGCGTATGGTGCATACGGAACGTCGCTAGAACCATACCTACAAGTAGAGTCTCTGCCTTGGCTGTATAATGGCGGTATCTTAGCGAAAGCTCATGTGCGGGGTGGAGGTGAAAATGGCCCTCAATGGCACACTGCTGGCAGAAAGAAAACAAAATCAAATACCTGGAAAGACTTAATTGCGTGTGCTCAATTTCTGATCGAAGAAAATTATACAAAACCTGAGAAGTTAGGTGTCATAGGGGGAAGTGCTGGGGGAATTGCAGTTGGGATGGCTTTGAATAAAGCACCAAAACTTTTCGGTGCTGCTGTGCTAAGTTATCCAATGGTCAATCCAGTACGCTTGGAGTCTGAAGAGCAATTTGATGAGTTTGGTGATCCAAAAGACTCTACAGAATTTAATTATCTTTACCAAATGGATCCCTATTTACATATATCTTCTAAGAATAATTATCCACCTATCTTAGTTATTGCAGGAGTCACCGATCCCAGAATTCCTTTATGGTCTACCGCTAAATACGTAGCCCGAATACAGCAAGTAACTGATCAGCCCGTTTTTCTCAGGGTCTACAATACAGGTCATGGGACACAGGGGACAGATAATGTTTTAGAATTAGCTGATCAGTTCTCCTTCTTTATGTGGAAATTGAATGCTAGGTACGATTGAGGTTACTATGGAAAAAATAAAACTTATTGCGGTTGATGATAATATAGGGGCATTAGAAACAGTTCATAACTACCTTGAAAAAATATCGTGGATTGAACTGATAGGCACTTACACATCCCCAATTAAGGCACTTGATATTTTACTTAAGGAAGCCGTAGATATTGCTTTGGTCGATGTTCAGATGGATGAATTGTCAGGACTTGAATTTATAAACATAGCCAAAAAACAGCATACAACTAATAATCCTGCATTTATCATTATCTCATCGTATGATAAGTATGCAATTAATGGTTATGAACTTGATATTACCGACTATCTACTAAAACCATTTAGGTTTGATCGCTTTTTAATAGCCTTGGAGAAAGGACGGTCAGTAAGATTGGGTCAATATCAAAGTGAATCAAAATATATCTTTGTTCCTAATGGAAGTAAAAACAGTAAGATCTATCCTTCACATATTCAGTATGTACAATCTTGCGGTCATTTTGTAAAGATAGTAAGCCTTGAAAGCGATTCTATGATTATCAACCAAACTATACAATATCTAAATAGTCTATTACGACCTTATCGCTTTATACAGATACATAAACAATACCTGGTCAATATCCAACATATTGAGGAAATTAGTAATAATGCAATCTCAATTAAGGATGTTAAAGATAAGCTTCCTATTGGACGTAAGTACAAACCTGAAGTATTACGAATCTTGCTGTCTTGATGAAACCGTTTCCCTTCTACAGACAGCTCGACTTTGCCGATTGTGGCCCTACCTGCTTGCGCATGATTACTAGTTATTATGGCAAGCATTACTCGTTAGAGGAGATCATGTCGAAAACTCATTTGGGAAGACAAGGGATTTCATTACTCAATCTTTCAACGGCAACGGAAAATCTTGGATTTCGCTCTGAAGCGGTTATTGCTGGATTGCATACTTTACAGCAAGATGTAACACTACCTTGTATTGCTCATTGGCGTGATCGTCATTATGTGGTTATCTACCGGATAACAAGTAAATATATTTACGTATCTGATCCAGCCACCGGAAAGCTTCGGTATACCTATCAAGAATTTCTCTCTGGTTGGCAAAACGATGATCTGTCAATAGACGAACCTAGTGGTGTCCTGCTGGTACTAGAGCCTTCTTCTGAATTTTATGAGCAGACTACATTGGGCTCTACTAAATCGTCTAATGAGTGGTCTTTCCTACTCCCATTTTTTCGGCCATATCATCGCTATTTAGCACAGCTCTTACTAAGTGTGATAGCCGTAAGTCTGATTCAGCTTGTTTTCCCTTTTCTAGCTCAATCGCTAGTGGATGAAGGTATCCGTAATCAAAATCTGCATTTTGTCTATATCATTCTTATTGGTCAACTGGTATTATTCATTTCTCAAACTGTTGGGGAGGTGATACGAAGCTACCTATTATTATATGTTGGCAACCGGGTTAGTATTTCACTCTTATCTAGCTTTCTACAAAAAATGATGCAACTACCCCAGTCGTTTTTTGAGCAAAGAAATTTAGGGGATTTATTTCAGCGTATTAGTGATAACCAAAGAATTGAAGATTTTTTAACGGCTCAATCGCTTAATGTACTCTTTTCTGTATTCAGTATTTCAATATTCAGTATTGTACTGGCTTACTATAACTCTTTGATCTTCTTGATATTTATCATAGGAGCTGCGCTCTACATGGGATGGATTTTGTTGCTTGCCAGAAAAAGAAAGCAACTGGAATATAAACGCTTCGAGACTTTTTCTCAGCATCTCGGACAATTGCATGATTTGATTTACGGGATGCCAGAAATACGGTTGAATGGGTCGCAGCGTCGTCGGCGTTGGCGTTGGGAATCAGTACGTATTAAGCAACATCAAGTTGATACGGAAACCCTCTCAGTAGATCAGCTACAAGAAAGAGGAGGTATGTTTATTCATGAATTAAAAAACATCGGCATTACCTTTTTAGCTGCTGTATTGGTTATTCAAGGGGAAATGACGCTAGGAATGTTAATCGCTGTGCAGTATATCATCGGGCAAATGAATTCACCGTTACTGAATCTGATAGATTTTTTCCGTTCTGCTCAAGACGCCCAATTGAGTATTGCCCGGCTTCGTGAGGTACTTCAAAAATCAGGTGAAGATAGCGAGGAGGCTCAAATTCAGGACAAACTACCTCCAGGTGATTTACGAATAGAAAATCTCACTTTCCATTACGAAGGGCCACATTCGCCCGCAGTTCTCAATGATATATCCGTAACAATTCCACAAGGAAAAGTTACCGCTATTGTAGGTGCCAGTGGTAGCGGCAAGACGACGCTGCTCAAATTACTACTGAAGTATTATTCCCCTATTCAAGGATACATTACTATTGGCTCCCAGAAGCTTGATAAGCTACCCTCAGCTAACTGGCTTTCTCAATGTGGAGTTGTCATGCAGGAAGGTTTTATTTTTGACGATACCATTCTTGCTAATATTACGGAATCGGATAGCCAACACAAATTAGATAAAGAAAGACTCGCTCATGCGGTTCGTATTGCTTATTTAGAATCATTTATAGATTCTCTTCCTAAAGGATTTTCTACACAAATTGGAAAAAACGGTATGGGGCTTTCAGGGGGACAACGGCAGCGGATGCTTATTGCTCGGGCGATATATAAGAACCCTACCTACCTATTCTTTGATGAGGCTACGAGCGCCCTAGATGCTGCTAGTGAGCGCTATATTGTCAATAATCTAGAAAACTTCTACCAGGACCGAACTGTCATCATCATCGCCCACCGTCTTAGTACCGTTAAACATGCTGATCAAATATTGGTGATGGATCAAGGGAAGATAGTAGAACAAGGTACACATCACGAGCTGACGTACCAGAAAGGAGTATATTACACGCTAGTGAAAAATCAACTAGAACTAGGGGAATGAACAAACTGCCTAAAGCCATTGAAGAGCTTAATGAGCCTTCGGAATATCTGAAGGAAGTCTTAGAAACCCCTCCCAGTTGGGCTGTTCGGTGGGGAGAAGTCTTTGTACTGTTTATCGTTGTGCTTCTCTTACTGCTCGGCTATCTAATCCGCTACCCCGACCGTATTCCGGCTCAAGTGGTAATTACAACGGTTCAGCCTCCGTTGCCAGTGAATGCCAGGGTCAATGGCCCATTATCCCAACTCTTGGTTCAAGATCAGGATATGGTAACGAAAGGACAGGTGCTTGCAGTAGTACAAAATACGGCGATATACTCCGATATCGTTCAGCTTAAACAAGAACTTCAGCGGTTTGATGTATCTATCAATAGTGATACACTTAGCTTTGCTATTTCCTACCGACTCGGCAGTTTACAGGAAAAGTACGCCCTATTACAGAAAGCTTACCAGGCATACCGCCTTTTTCGAGAACTGACCCCAGCTTACAGGCAACAGCAAGCTATACTTGAGCAACTGGCTCGTTATCAAGGGTTACTTATACAAAAACAAGAACAACAACACCTCTTAGAGCGAAAAGTACAACTGGCCGAAAAAGACTATCGCCGTAATCAAGAGCTACACGAAACTCAGACCATTGCCGATAAAGCTTTAGAAGCAAGTGAAGGGCAGTGGTTAGCAGCACAAGAAGCTTATGAAATTTTACTTAGTGAACGTTCTCAGCTTTCGGTACAGATTGCAGAACTAAAAAGAGAACAGTCTCAGTATGGCACCCAGCATACCCAGGAAGGAGTGCAATTACGGAGCACTTTGCTATCGTCCTTAGATCAATTACGGGCCGCCATCCGGCAATGGGAGGAAAATTACTTACTAATTGCTCCCCGCTCAGGTCAGGTAGCCTTTTCGGATTTTTGGACAGAACAACAGGAAGTGGAAGCAGGTCAAACGGTTATGCGTATCGTCCCTCCGATAGAGGATGCTGCCGGAAACATCATTGGACAACTTCGTGTACCAACCCAGAATTCCGGTAAGCTCAAGAAAGGACAGCAAGTGGAAGTATATCTGGAAAATTACCCTCACGTCGAATATGGTACCTTGTCTGCCACAGTTAAAACAATCTCTTCACTTCCTAAGCAGGGGCAGTATCTTTTAACGATTACGTTTGACAATGGACTAGTAACCCAGTACAACCAAGAAATTCCTTTTCAGCAACAACTACAAGGGAGGGCTGAAGTCATTACGGAAGACTTGCGATTGCTGGAACGATTTATTTATCAATTACGCAGTGTCAATGCAACATTTCCTAAGTGATTTTCCTGTAAAATACACTAAGTAACACACTATACACTAGGAATATCCTCTGCTTGGTAAAGTTTGTCATTCCCTAAAATCAGTCTACAGGTTTAGACTAAGATTTCTTATGTTAAGTAAATAGTAACATATAAAAAATACTTCTCCTCTATCGTCAAATTGAATTATATCTATAACATTTATTCAGCAGAATAACGTATTTTATCATACTGCTTTCAATAAATTCATTTCCAAAAGTGAATCAACAGGAGATAGAAAATCAAATAAAAGCAATTAATGGCAATGAACTAGTGCTTGAAAAGCTGTACGAATTGCTTGGAACCGAGCGAGCAATCGCTTTTGTAGGCGCAGGAGCCTCTGCTGAAATTTGGCCTGTTTGGAGTCCATTCATAAGTGGCTTCATAGAGCATGCTTCAAAACTGGGTGCAATTAATCCAGATGAAGCAATTAGTCTAAACGAAGAAGCTTTAAATGACCCACTAGAAGTAGCCCAGCATCTTCAAAATAAGCTTGGAAAGCGCGACTACTATGAATATATCCAAAATACTTTTAGCGATCGACAATCAGAAACTACGAATGGTGCTTATACCCAAGTGCATCAAGCACTATTACAATTGCCTATTCAAAGCTATATCACGCTTAATTACGACGCCGGCCTAACGAATGCCAGAGCAGCACTTTATCCTAATGGGACAAATACTACCTATGTATGGAGTCAAGAGGATAGCAGAGCGATTGCAGTTAATAGTACTGATAAGCCATCACGATTGATACTTCATGCCCATGGTAAACACGACTACGCTGAATCTATTATTCTGACATCTGAAGATTATCAGAGAGCATATTCACATGAACCTTATACGAGGTTGA
>CAKZYJ010000121.1 GCA_937884755.1 uncultured Flammeovirgaceae bacterium | reverse complement strand
ATTTGGGTTGTGTAGTTTATTCAGAATCAATCAATGGAATTGAAGCTGAATGGATTTTTAATCGAAAAGATAAAATAGAACGTGGAACTGGAATTGGAATACGATTAACTGAACTAAACAAAAAAAGGAGATTTGAAGGGGAATTTGAGATTACGTACTCTGATGCAGATGGTAATAAATCGCCGAAGCTAAATTTGATTATTTCATTCGAGTTAGGCTATTATAACTTGACTTGGAAAAATAATGAGAAAATTACGGATATAGGGATTGGTATCGAAAGTGATAACAAGTTATTAGCCAGTTATACAAAAGCAATTTGAATTCAGTTTTTTAAGATTCATGAATCTTCCCATTTTGATTTCTGAATCAATTGAAAAACTACGTAGAACAATAATAGCCAAGACAGTAGCAAATTCAAGGGTGTTAGCTCATTTCAACTTTTTTATCAATTGGTAGGAAAGTACCACAAAGTTGGCTACTATTCTTACACCAACCGTTAGTGGCAATTCCTTCACACTAAATATGAGCGATGAAAAAAAATGGATTAACGAAATCGCTGCTGGTAGTGAATCCGCGTTTAGAAGGTTATATGATAGATATTCAGTCAAAGTTTTTAACACAGCAATTAGCTACACTAAGAATAAGGAAGACGCTGAGGAAATACTTCAGGATGTATTTGTGGTGATCTTCAATACCGCAAATAAATTCAGGGGTGATTCGTCAGTCAGCACCTGGATTTACCGAATCACTGTCAACAAATCACTGGATTATGTGAGAAAGAAGAATGCTACCAAACGACAGGGTATTTTCATGTCATTTCATCGCAAAGACTCAGACGAGTTGATCATTGAACCTGTAGATTTCGTACACCCTGGTGTAAAAATGGAAAACACCGAAAATGCCACGCTCCTTTTTCGGGTAATTGATCAGCTGTCGGAAAATCAGAAAACAGCATTCATTTTAACTCAGGTCGAGGGATTGTCTCAGAAGAAAGTGGCGGAGATAATGAACACCTCGCGTAAATCAGTTGAGTCATTGCTGCAACGGGCAAAGAAGAATTTGAGTAAAGAATTGGAAAAATATTATCCTGACCGAGGGAAAAAAGGTTAAAAAGCATCAAAAAGATATGGAAGAATGGAAAAATGACATCCTGAATAGCCTGGAAGGCATGGAAAAAGCCCAGCCCCCAGCAAATGCATTCCTCAAGATTCAAAACAGAATCAGCAATCAACAAGCAACGAAACCATACAAAGACAAGTCATGGTTGCCTTTAGCTGCTGCCATTTCGCTGATCGTTATAACCAATGTCTTCTTTGTGAGCGATTACTTACAAAAGCCTTCTGAGGACACAAGTGCAGCTTATCCTACAATTATTTCCAGTTACATCCTTTATTGAATATGACTACAAATAGCCTTTTTAGACTAGGATTTTATGCTCTTGTCCTTATCAATGCAGTATTGATCTTTCTTTTAGTCAAAGGGCCTTCGCCAGGTCGTCCACCGATACCGCTAGAAAAGGGTACGTCTCTGATGAAAACTATTGGTGAAAAGTTGAACCTGACCTCCGGGCAAATGGATCAATACGAGAACATGGCTAAACAACATCGGCAAGTAATGATCAATCTGCAGGAAGAACAGCGACCATTACTCCGCTCCTATTTTGAATTACTGAAATCCCCCATTGAGCAGGACTCATCTGACAATTTGTTGACCGAAATATTAATATTAGAAAGAAGAAAACTCACAACGACCTACTCTCATTTCGAGGAATTGAAAACGATTTTGACAGTGGATCAAGCTGATCAATTTGAAAGTATAGTGGATGATATTCTGAGAGTTTTGTTAAGTGGAGAAAAAAAATTACCACCACCTCCGAGGGATTTCTGAACACTTCGCGTCTAAATCAAAAACAAAAAAACATTAGAGATGCGAAAATTACCAATATCAATTTTATTTTTAACCATCATGGCTATCCTATGGGTTGCTTGCGGCAGTAATGATGATTCAGAAAATATCAATCCGGATAATTCGATTAGTGAACTCCCGGCCGCTTTTGCCGCATTCGACACCGACAATGTTTCTGTAACACTTGTCAATAATGGAACTGAGATATTGATTGAATCAAATGGCCTTCCAAACCATACTTCACCTTACTGGTCGAGTACTACTGAACGAACCATAAATGGCCCTATGGGTGAACATACTACCCCCGCAGCTGCTCAAGATCATGAATTATTCGTACAGCCAACAGCAACGTCTTTCGATCAAATGGCGCCGGGAAATATTGATGATTTCAATGGATCATATTCTCTGACCGTTTCGGCGGTTCCCACTAAGGCAACTACAAGTTCAGCTACCGGTTTAGGTGCCATTGGTATTGCCGTGAGTGGCGCTATGATATACAATGACGAAGAAGGCCCCAATGTCCCATTAGATGGCGTAGTCGGATCATTGGATTATAATGGGGCACATACTGGTCCTCAAAGCTATCACTATCATTTGGAGCCTAAAGCTTGGTCTGAAGACGATGATGAATTGATAGGCATTATGGCTGACGGCTTCTTTCTCTACGGCCGACGAGACTATGATGGTAGTTATCCGACTGATTTGGATGCTTCTGGAGGTCACTTTGGCCCTACTCCACACAATCCAGATGGCGAATACCATTATCATATTCAGAATGAGCTCTACCTGAATCAGTATTACATATTATTCCCGGGAGATTATCAAGGTTCAGCCAGTGCGATCCGATAGAATTATCTCATTTGGGTTTGGTCTGTTAATAATCACCGTAACGGGGTGTCAGATTGAGAAGGCTACTGATATCGAGCCCCTTAGGACTTCTCCCTTCTCTGAAGTCCTGGAAGATTCACTTCAGGTCCAGAAGAGTACCGGCCTTGTTTTTTACGATAGTAAGCTATTCACGGGCATTTCGGTCTCGTACTATGAAAATGGCGTGATAGCTGAAAAAATCACGTACGAGAAGGGAGAAAGAAATGGCATAAGACAAAAGTGGTTTAAGTCAGGAGTTCTAAGTTATGAGTCCAATTACAGTTCAAACACATTGCATGGTCAGGCCAAATCTTGGTGGAGTAATGGATATATCAGATCACTCTCAAATTTTGAAGCAGGACAATCGCATGGAATACAAAAAGAGTGGTACTCAAGTGGTCAGCTTTTCAAAGAAGTTCAACTTGCCCATGGAAAAGAAGAAGGTTTACAACGTGCATGGAGGAAGAATGGTAAACTATACATTAACTACGAAGCGAAGAATGGTCGAATATTCGGTATGAAAAGAGCTAATCTTTGCTATGAATTAACAAATGAAAATATTGTGTTGAATGATTAAATATTGGACTATAGTTTTTGGGGTTTCCATCCTAGGTTGCGAGGCGCCTTCCAAGAAAGAGGACAGTCGCGTAGATCAGTTGCCCTATTATAATGAGGCAACTTTTACACCTGTATGGTTTGAAACTGAAAATGAAGTCCCAGATGATTTTCATCAAATTCCTTCCTTCTCCTTGGTAAATCAGTCTGGGGATTCAATCTCAGAAAAAGACGTAGACGGAAAAATCTTTGAGGCAGACTTTTTCTTCACATCTTGCCCTGGGATTTGCCCAAAAATGACATCCAATATGCTTCTGGTTCAAGATGCATTTTTAGATACCGAAAATGTTGTGTTGTTGTCACATTCGGTCACTCCTGAATATGATAGTATCCCAATACTTAAGAGTTATGCTGAAGAGAAGGGCGTAGTTAAGGGTAAATGGCATTTGTTGACCGGCAATCGAGAGGAAATCTATGATCTGGGAAGAAATCAATATTTTGTGGAGGAAGATTTGGGATTAGAAAAAGATCCTAATGATTTCATTCATACGGAAAATTTCGTACTCCTGGATGGATCAAGGCGCATTCGTGGTATCTACAACGGTCTAAACAAAACAGCAATCAACCAATTGATTACGGATATCAAAATATTAAAAAAATCAAATTCACTTTAAAATAGCAGGCATAAAAAGAGTTATTCTAACTATATCACTTATTTCCATGGTTGCACTTGCCTAGTCACAGCGACCAAGTGGTGGGGGTAAGTTTGCGGCGTAGTTCTCAGATTAGTCGCTTGGCAATGGTTTTCAGCGTACGCAACGAAGCATGAGCTTTTTTACGGTTCTTAGGATGGGTAGCAAACCTTTGATTCAGCACATGTTTCTTGACGACCCTGCAGTAGGACTGCTTTAGTTTAACGCCTTCGTTAGTTGCGATCTTCCAGCAGTGGTTAATGACTTTGACGGTGGGCAAGTAGAGTACTATAAAGCCTGATAAACGGATAACGATTTAGGAAGATGTTTAGTGAGTAGAACGAAAGTTCTGTTTGCAAACGACAGTAAGCGTTTACTATCATTTAACAGAGATTAAACAGTTGTTAGTATTGATATGAAAAAAAATATAATTTATATTATTTTAATTATATTTTTGCCAATAAGTCGATGTGAAACGTGGTAGGTAATAGGCAAATAAACGCACCTGTACGTTTACGCAATTGTTACCTGCAAGCGCAAAATAGAAAGGTGAAAAATAAGTTAATCAGAAAGAAGTGATCTTATGGAAAGTGTACAATTTAATTTTTTTTACATATCTATCGTTTTCATCCTTTTATTCTTATTTTTTGGCTGTAAGGAAGAGGACGTTGAACCTGAAACTTGTTCAATAGAGTTATCAAATCCGATCCCAACTATCCCCAAACTTGGTATAAGTCCAACATTTAAGGGTGATTTCAATGATTGGAATACTTCTGAGTTTATTGAAAGTATTGAATTGATTTCTAATTTAGGTGCGGATGTTGTCCACTACGGATTTCTCTGGTCTGAGTTGCAACCCGGAGAGGAAGAATTTGAATGGAACTTCACAGATGAAGTTATTAATGCCATTGAACAAAATGGTGAGAAAATTTCAATAATCGTTCCAGTCATAAATACTTCAGATGCTGATGATTTACCTGAACACGTTTCGTTTAGTACTTTTACGGATGGTAATTTAATTCCAGCTTACACTGAATTTATTCTCGCTTTTCTTAATCGTTACGGAGACAAAATTGATTATCTATATATTGGAAATGAAATAGATGTTTATTTTTCAGAAAACACTTCGGAAATTACAGCCTACAAAACATTTTTTCAGCAAGTTAACGATGCCATAGAAGTGAATTATCCTAACGTAAATGTAGGTGTTACATTCACTTATCACGATGCCTTAAATAATGGCACTACTGAGATTTATCGAGAGTTTTCCGAAGCAGATATTTTGGGATTTACCCTGTATTCTCAATTTCTTGGAAGTAATCCGAACGATTTCACAGATCACTTGAACGGATTAATCAACTTAACTGAAAATATTGGTATACCAATAGCTATAACTGAAACAACATGGAGTTCTGCTGGATATAGTGGCAGTGTGGAAAACCAAAAGCTCTTTATTAAAACAGCTCTAGATGCTTTTAAAGAACAAAGTGGTAATCTGGAGTATTTTACATTCTGGGGTACTTATGATTTTCCTCAATCCTTCATTGAATTGAGTATGATCACGGATCCGGAATTTGGGAGTTGGCTTTCTTCCTTGAGTTTTATTACAAATCAAGGAATCCCAAAAGAATCATATTGCACTTTTATCGATGAGTTAAGAGATTTCTAATATTTCTAAAAAATGGAAATGGCCAGCAGGTAACAATTTATAGGCGATAATTGCTCGTTTCCTCACAACTACGCTTATACTAACCGTTGTGCTTAACTAGCAAAAGTTTAATATTTAATGATTAAAGAACTTCATAACAATGACCTAGAAATAGCAAGTCAGATATATTCTGTTTTCCAATTATCATATGCCGTCGAAGCAAAACTGTTAAACGCAAATGATTTTCCACCCCTTAGAAGATCTCTCGAGAGTTATCTTAACAGTACTAATGATTTCTATGGATACTTCGAGAAAAATGAGTTAGCAGGAGTTATAGAGGTTGAAATAACTGCGAACTATGTAGACATCAATAGCTTGGTAGTGAAACCGCAATTTTTTAGACGTGGAATAGGGAGAAAACTATTAGAATTCATTTTTAATAGATTTAACTCTAATCTTTATATTGTTGAAACTGGTGTTAAAAACAAACCCGCTACTGAGTTATACAAAAAGCTTGGATTCAAAGAAATAAAACAATGGGATACTGACTTTGGAATAAGAAAGATACTATTTGAAAAAAGAATAACTAGGGCATGTTGACATTTGAGATAATGAATGATTTTGAGAGTTATTTTTGCCCAATTAAGGCACTTGAGAAGGGCGATGCCTAAGCATCGGCCGCCGAAAGTAACGCAGAGTGGGTGAAAATAGCGCCAAAATCGTCGTTCAGATTAAATGTCAACACGTCCTAGCTAAACAAAACAACCTACATAAGCCATACCCTTCGGGATACTGCTCATACACAAGATCATTGATACAACATTCCTTAATTAATCTTCTGGAAATTTGATCTCTTCAAGCATCTGGCTCAACATTTCTTTCACTCCACCTTTTCCCGAAACTTTCCAGATTATGCCAGCATTATTTGATCGGATCGTGACATCCTGTTGGAAGAAAGGGCAACATTCTTTCTCTAACAAGATAAAATGAAACAGATTTGGCAGCAGGTTTTCAACATCGTCGAGATGAAACAAATAACCATCATCAACTTCCTCTACTTTCTTAACTTTGGCAAAAATTTCCTTTTGTAACGCTTTTTTTCTTTCAGCCAACTCAGCGTCGGTAAGCAAACAGGCTAAAGTGCCGTTAGTAAGGTTCGTACTCATAGTATCTTAATTTGACATTTGAATTAAGGCAGGTGGTCTACTGTAGCTCTAGCAAGTATTGGTAACAGATCAGCTACCGTATTATTTTCATGATAATTTGCTATTTTAGTACCCTACGGATTGGAGTCTACTCCAAGGTTGTGTTTTTAAGCAGTAATTTTGAAAAAAGGTGTTAATAGGCGAGTTATCAAGGAATTCCGGGTTGTCCAGAGATACTATCCGGTGGTACGAAAAGGTTGGATTACTCAGAGGTGAAAACACTTTGCGAGATTCCAATAACTACCGAATTTATGATCAGGTAGCCCTTGATACCCTGCTGTTGATCAAGCAGAGTAAATCATTTGGTTTCTCTTTACAGGAGGTCAGGGAAATATTGGATTTAATTGAGTCTGAGAATCTCAATTGTGATTCTGCATCGCCAATTATTCAATCCAAACTACACGATATTGATCAAAAAATATCCTTCCTACAAAACATCCGAACGAAATTAATTGAACTGAAGGAACAGTGCTCTGGCGATTGCCAGAATCAAATCCTAGGTAATACATCTAACAAACAATAAGTTTAAAGGAGCAGACCAAATAATGAGAAATTTCAGTATAGAAAAGCAATCATCGCCCAGCGACTCAGCAGAAAACCCAAGCGGGCGCCGCAAGGGATAAAGTTCAAATACGCTCTAAAAGAACTTTTGTAAATACGAAATTCAGGCCAAGGACAATTTAAAGCGCGCAGACTAGAAAAAAATAGGTCAACTAGTATCTTTACGAAAAAAACAAAATCAAAAACAAATGCTTCAGAGAAGATTCGAGAAAGTTGTTCTTAACAACTACCCAGATGCACTTGATGCCCGCGATACTTCTATAAAGTATCTTGGTCTCTTGCAAAATAATCATGATATTGATATCGCCAAAATGCTCATGGCAACCAGTTTATGCTCAGATGATATCAACATTCCTTCAACTTCATTCTTCAATGTAGTTTTGGGCCCCTTCTTTCTCGGTGGATTAGGTGGGTTACCCTACTCCGGAATAACCGGTTTAACCGCGTTTGCACACCATATCCCGGATAACGGAACTGCTTTCATTTTTTACGGTCCACATATCGGAGTTACATTAGAAAATGAAGTAGGAAAAATGTATCGCCCTCGGCAAGAAAATGCCGGTGCTTGTTGTGGGGCACTGATGCTGGCTTTGGAAAGATTAAAGGATGATACTTATTCACCTGAAATAAAAACAATTGATTACCAGCAGTCATATTTAGAAAGCGTACTTTTCCCAAGAAGAGAGGAAATTGTCAATGACAAGTCGCCACAGAGAAAGATTACCGAATGCGCCTTTGAACTCATAGATGAAATGTTACATGAATACCTCAGAGTGGTAAAAAGCGAGTTTAAAGTAGATAAAATAGGTCTATTGGGTGGTATCGTAATTAACACAGATTTCGGTATTGATGATTATTTCTCCGTGAGGAATTTCGAAATCATAAGAACTAGATATTTGTAAATCTATTTCCTTACTGACTTAGCTGAATTCTCTTTATGATTAAGGGTTAGTTAAATAAGACTTTATGACCAATTCTGAGGAAATAATTACCCAACTTCATGTCATAATGACTGAAGTGATTTAAACTTTTCAAAAGGTTTATGAAGTACATTTCTGGTTATCAGTACGTTAAAGCGAATAATACGCTAAATTTTCTGCATAACTTCTATCGTTCTTTATATGATCCAAACCCGCTGAAGATGAGGTCATTTCTACAATACCAAATGTTTAAATCAACTCTTTAAAACGATTGACCAATAAAACAATGAAGCATAGATTTCTCTTCCTAGTTTGCATCTGTACTTTATTAAGTTCATGTAATGTTGAAATAAAAGAAGAAACTGCTTCTACACCAGCCATTAAAAGCACAAAACAAATAGAATTAGACATTAAAGAGGCTAACCGGCTGGCTGAATTACCACTAGCCTGCATTCAGAACCCACTACCCTACAAATCAGGATTAGTAATAGCCAAGGAAAGTGATTTGGCGATGCCGGTAGATCACCATCCGGCTTTCTATGGTTGCTTCGACTGGCATTCTGCGGTACATGGTCATTGGTCGTTGGTCTATTTGTTAAAAAACTTTCCTGATCTGGCCAAAAGAGAAGAAGCGATACAAATGCTTGATGAAAACCTCACGGCCCAAAACATCGAGAAGGAAGTGAGTTATTTCTCATTAAATCAAGAAAGCCAGTCTTTCGAAAGGTTATATGGATGGGCCTGGTTACTCAAACTTCAGGAGGAACTATTCACTTGGGATAATCCCTTAGCACAAAAATGGTACAATAACCTAAAACCACTGGCGGATTATATTTCAAATGCATATATAGAATATCTTCCGAAATTAGTTTACCCCATTAGAGTAGGTACGCATACTAACACTGCCTTCGGGATTAGTTTTGCCTACGACTATGCTCAAGCAGTTGGGGACAACGCATTAGCTAACGCAATCAAAGAAGCGGCCATCCGATTCTACAGTAATGACAAGGATTGCCCAATTACTTGGGAGCCCAGTGGACATGATTTCCTCTCACCTTGTTTGCAAGAGATTGACATTATGCGCAAAGTGCTTTCTGAGGAAGAATTTAAAAAATGGTCGGTAGCATTTCTACCCGCTTTATTCAATCAAAACTTATCGCTCATTCCTGGGCAAGTAAAAGATCGTTCGGATGGTCATCTTGTTCATTTGGATGGAGTGAATTTCTCAAGAGCTTGGTGTCTCTACCCGTTGAAAGACAATGTCAATGCTTACAATTTGGCCACCGAGCATTTAGATTACTCGCTTTCCAAAATCACCGATGGGGATTATGCCGGACAACATTGGCTAGGCTCATTTGCATTATATGCCTTTAAAACGAAAATCGAAGCACGGCAATGAACCCAATCAAATACTAGAATTCATAAATTTTGGAGAAAGAAAAACCTTGGCTAATAAAACCTAAACTGCATAAAAACACAGTTTAGTCATACCATTTTAGCCATTTCCAAGAAAGAAATCCTCACCTTTTCTGAGTAGAAATTCATTTCTAGTATTCAGTTAGTGATTCCTCGAGTCATTCAGTGTCTTTCATGATAATAATCCATCTGTGTTATGCAACAAAGTTGCGATTAGACTGGGTTTTCTTATTTTTGCCACCCTACAGCATTTGGAGAAATTAGAAATAAATTATTTCAAGTTTGCCCCATTAATCCACTTGAAAATATAGATTGTAAAGTGATGAGTAGTATTAATCATTCAATAGATGAATATTATGACATTGTCATAGTTGGAGCAGGTCCGGCAGGTATAGGAGTGGGTATTCTTTTGCAAAAACTGGGTATGAGTTATGTCATATTGGAAAAGACCTCGATCGGTGCTTCATTTAAGAAATGGCCAAAAGAAACCCGATTTATTTCCCCTTCATTCACGGGAAATTTTTTTAAGATGCCTGATTTAAATGCAGTGACACCTGATACATCTCCTGCATTTGATCTTTTGACAGAGCATCCGACTGGAATAGAGTATGCACAATATCTTGAACGGGTCTCAAAGTTTTTTCAACTGGCAATAGATACTGATGTAGAGGTAAAAAGTGTAGAGGATAAAAGTGGTTGTTTCATCCTAAACACTAGCCATGGGACTTATGGAAGTAGTTTTGTCATTTGGGCTGCTGGAGAGTATCAGTTCCCTAAAACAAATTCCTTTGAGGGCGAGCATTTCTGTGCTCATTATTCTGAGATCAATTCTTTTTCTGATGTAATGGGAAAAGAGAACATTGTGATTGGAGCCTATGAATCAGGATTTGACGCGGCCATAAATTTAGCGAAACTGGGGAAAAACGTAACCCTTATTGATAATTCTAATTATTTGAAATTGATAGAGAGTGATTCAAGTTATTCACTCTCACCCTTTACTCGGGACAGAATAAAAGATGCTCCAGATCGTATTGATTACTTTGAAGAGATGAGGGTTGAGAAGGTCACATTTGTGAATGCTAAGTACCTGATAACAACGGATGACAATCAGACATTCATCTCAGACGGTGAACCAATTAATTGCACTGGTTTTGACACTAGTCTAAAGCTGGTTAAAGAATTATTTGATTTTGAGGAGGGCTATCCACTGCTGACGGGTTTTGATGAATCTAAGAAAACGGAGAACTTATTCTTGGTAGGGCCCCAAGTAAAACACGGTACTGCCCTTTTTTGCTTTATCTACAAGTACAGACAAAGGTTCGCCATCGTAGTAGAAGAAATCGCAAAGAGAAATGATATTCCTCCTGGCACCATAGAAGAGGTTCTCAAAGAATATAAATACAATAATTTTTATTTGAAAGATTTATCCTGTTGTGATGATGAATGTGTATGCTAGGATGAAGAGAACCATGGAGATATTAAATTTATTGGTGGGTTTCGAGTTAATTGCTGTGGGACTGCTGTATCTAACCAAGCCTGATGTTCCGTCTGCTGCAAGTTGGTCTGTCTTTGGTTGCATGTACGTCGTAATGGATAAATATTCAGTTCTCGAAAACATGTCAAAAAAACGTAAGCTTATTGAAGGGGTCAAATACAGTTTGGCGTGGCTAGGGTTCTCCATAAGTACGGCTTTCTTAGCCTATATAGTGTTAACCCTTTAGCTAATAATGAAGCGATTTATAGCTTTAGCAAAACTATCGAGTTACTAGTGATGATTTTCAGTGCTTTATGAAGAAAATCTGGCTCAAATCTTTATCGTGACTTTTGACTATCCTCAAAATGACTTAAATATGCTGAAAACAAATCAGTTCTAGCAAAACAGGTTCTAAAATTTTAAATCACTTCATTGTACAGTAAACCCATTCCAAATGACTATAAATAACCTGGGCTTAAGCGTTTTCGCTACCTTCCTCGCTACATGTTTCGTTTTGTCTTGCTGCCAAGCTCAGTCTGGGGAGCAAACCAATCAACAACCCGAATTGAATTTGGAAGACACCAAAACTATCAAACAACTCTTTGATGAGTCACTAACCACAAGAGAAACCTACAACTTACTTGATCATCTTTGCAATAATATTGGTCATCGTCTAAGCGGTTCGGAAGGTGCTGCCAAAGCGGTAGAATGGACCGAACAGCTGATGAATGACTATGGCTTTGATAAAGTATATAAGCAGGATTTGTTTGTACCTAATTGGAAGCGAGGAGATAAAGAAGTTGCCCGGATTGAAGGCTCAAATGAAGAATTATCAATACTTGCCCTTGGCATGTCTGTCGCTACACCCGAGGAAGGGCTTACTGTGGAAGTGGTTGAAGTTCAAGGGCTGGAGGAGGTTGAATCTTTGGGACAGGAGAAAATCGAGGGAAAGATCGTCTTTTACAACCGTCCAACCGATCAGCGCCTGATTACAACTGGTGCTGCCTACGGAGGTGCAGTGGATCAGCGTGCTGCCGGTCCTGCAGTGGCTGCCAAATACGGAGCTGTAGGTGTTGTGATACGGTCTGTAGGAACTGCCTTTGATGATATTCCCCATACAGGCACTACACGATATCAGGATAATATTCCAAGAATACCGGCGGCAGCATTGGGCGTGTTATCGGCTGATCGCCTAACAGAAGCTTTGAAGCAAGATCCCAATACAAAGCTTTTCTTAAAAATGAATTGCCAAACCCTGGAAGATGCTCCTTCCCACAACGTAATTGGAGAACTCACCGGATCAGAATTTCCCGATGAGATCATCACCATTGGAGGCCATCTTGACTCCTGGGATGTAGGTCAAGGGGCACACGATGACGGTACCGGTTGTATGCAATCTATCCAGGTACTGAGGCTATTTCAAAAGTTGGGAATAAAGCCTAAGCGAACAATAAGAGCCGTTATGTTTATGAACGAAGAAAACGGCACCCGAGGCGGCTTGAAATATGCCGAGTTAGCTGAAAAGAACAATGAAAACCACCTCATCGCACTCGAAAGTGATGGTGGGGCATTTACCCCCAGAGGTTTTGGAGTCACCGCCGAAGACACTACCATAGAAAAATTCAGATCGTGGTTACCGCACTTTGACCAGAATACCATCAGCTACATCAAAAAAGGGGGTGGCGGAGTTGATATTGGCCCCTTGAACAGAACTCTTGGGACACCCACCATTGGGTTCATAGTAGAGTCTCATCGCGCGTTTGA
>CAKZYJ010000120.1 GCA_937884755.1 uncultured Flammeovirgaceae bacterium | reverse complement strand
GAACCTGAACGACAACCAGAGATAGAAAAAGAAGTTTCAGTCAATATTTCACCACCAAAACCGAAATCACATGGATACGACCTCTCGCTTTAGAATTGATGCCTATGAATTAGGGCAGAAAAAGAAAGAAACATCAGCACCGCCGAAAAAGAAGGATGGCAAAATGACATGCTACAAGGCCGTCAAGCAGATCCCGGTGAGTATAAGTCTGAGATGTGCTGAAGACCAGTATCTGGGTTTGTCCTATGCCCAGTTGATTGCCGTACAGTTTGACGACAATGCCGATAGACAGGATATTGTGCTACACTTTTCCACCTATGAGGTGACCGTCCGAGGTGTTTGCCTCCTGCCGATTTATGAGCTATTGCTCGAACGCAAGGTATTATGGATGAGGCCGGTCAACATGAACTATGTCCGCCGTATGGAGAAGCGAAAAGCAAGTAATAACAATTATGCAAAGACAGCTCCCATCATCACCGCCATTGGCTATATCCAAAAAGGTTAGTGCAGGGTTCGAATATCGCCGTAGATAAAACGAAATAGGTCAAGGTTCATGCCGCGTATGGCTCTCTCAACGACATAAGTGTTATTACCCCACAGACCGAGCCATAGAATAGTAAACCAATGTGTATTGTCCATGATCTTCTCCTTTATTGATGCTCCAATAGATGATACCATAAAAGGTTCGTCTTTGGATAGATAGAGCCGGGCGAAGGGTTCGTCCGGCTCGAGAAATTTTTCTTGGTCTACAGCAAACTATACTGCTTTCTGGCTGCTTCGGCCTCAATCCATTCAGCTTTCTGGGCATGGTGGTCTAGCCATGCTATAACGAAGCCGACCGCTCCGCCATACGCTTCTATGTTTTCTGGATGGGTGAAGTGTGACTTGTAGCCAGTTTCAGTAACAGGCAGTGGTTGGGCTGCCTCTATCTCAAGACGGGCGAGATGCAGAACATCGCATTTATGATAGCAATCGTCGTATTTGATAGTGACTTCAATGTCGCGCCATGTAATCGTATTTTTTATTTTCATGGCTGCTCCTATCTTTCTATCGGTGTCAGTGTGCATAGAAACTCCATAGGCTCGGATGTTTTACTTTCCAAACTCTCGTTATGCAGTTTGCATATATGTTCGAGAATGTCGGCATTTAGTCCTTGGCAAACATCTAGATAGGTGTCCACGGTTTCTATCTGAAACATACCGTTTTCAGGGTTATAGTAGTTGTGGCAGGAATCTGACGTATCCTCGTCATCAGAAAAAACAAGCTGTCAGCGTTGTTTCAACACTTTTTCAACGGGATAGTCTTTTAGTGGATATTTACTCATAGGATAGTTCCTTAGTTGTTAATGGGGTTCGCTATGAACCCCTGCCCCCCGGCGAGGGTGGGGTAACAACTGCAAGGGCAAACACGGGTGAATTTTGTAAGCAAAGCGGCCCGCGAGGAATGCCCGTTTACGGGCAGGGGAAAATTCTCCCAGGGTTTGGGCGTTATCGCCTTTACCCTTGCGGGCGTGAGGACGAAGCCCTTAGTAAAAAGATGAATTTAATGAAGGGGCGGTGTGCCGGTCAGTTCATCCAGCGCAAGGCCGATGACTGTATCAAGTCGGATAATATAGCTATGAGCCATACGATCCCGGTAAGCCTCCAGACCATCATTATGTTGACGCATGGCATGTTTGGCTTCAATCACCAGCTCATGGAAAGGCTGTAGGCGGTATTCAGGGGTATGCGTCAGCAGGTCACGGATGAAGGCCTCAATGCATCTGTCCGGTGGAACAGGCTTCCGGCATTCCGAACTGTAAGAGGGAACATCGATTGTCTGTATTTTGATCGCCTGCTCTAGCAAGTTGATGATTGTGGAGAACTGGTTTGTTTGAAGTCCGGCCTTGGTAGCATACTCATTGGCTTTCCGGCTGTCGTTCAGGACGGTTTCCCATTGGGCAAATGAAGGCTGACTATGAACGATATACTGAAGGGTTTCCAGTGTTTCCAAAAGCCGAGCTTTGGCTTCCAGTTGCTGTAAGGATGTGCTTTGTAAAGAAGGTGTTGTTTCCGCAATGGTAGCAGCATCAGTGCTAACGCTGCCTACAGCTATCAGAAAAAAGCAAAGGATAGAATAGAAATGCCTGTTTAGCACCGGATATCGGTGGTGATACTGCTCATCAATGGAACAGCGGCCGTACAGTGACCGTCATAAACTGGTTGTGCGGTCAGAAACAAACCGGCTGCCCAGGCAAAACCTACAATAAGGCAAAAGGCAGTACCACTGGCAAGGGCAATCAGTTCATTCTTACGTGTTCTGGACATGGGACTTGGTATAAAGATCATCTATAAAAGAGTCAAGAAATCCATGAAAGCTCATATTGAATGAACTCATCAATGCTTTGAGCCGATTAGGTTTGATAATCGGCTCATAATCTGGATCATTTTGAGCCGAATAAGCTTTTCATTGGTTTACGTTATTATTCTACAAAATCGTTTTTCACGAAAAACAGCTTTTGTAAGCGGTTTTCATAGGTTGTAAGTATTCTTCATACCCTTATTCGCTACGACAAGATGATATAATACTAGTATTGACTGGTTAGTGCGCTTTCTCAGCAAGATTCACAGGAAAAATCCCCCTACCCCCTTTAGGAAACGGGGAACGAATACAATGACCATCTATCAAGAGCGCAATATTGATTCAATATTAGTATAATTTAGTATCTATGCTACTGTGAGATTCCCCGAAAGTGAGCCACTTTTACGGGAAGCTTACACTTACAGCCAATTCGTGGACTACGGTGAAGTAATTGTGCTCAATTGTATGCCTTTAAACGTTGGCATTTCTAAGGGTTTTTGATTTGTTTACTCCCATTCTAAAAATGACAAGAATCAAGGCTATTCCATAAATCACTTGTCGCATATTGGCAGCTACGGATGAGGGCATTCCTACAAAGCGTAATGCTTCAGGCAATAGAACTAGAAATGTAGCTGCGAAGAAAATGCCTTGCAAATTTCGCATTCCTCCAATGATGACAATACTCAGAATGAAAATGGATTCATCTATGGTAAAACTTGTTGGGTCGATATAGCTGATATAATGTGCATATAGGACTCCTGCAATAGAAGCTAACATTCCGCTTATGACGAATGAGATTACTTTATAGCTACCTACATTCTTGCCTAGACTTTTGGTATAGACCTCATCTTCGCTTAATCCTCGTAGAACTCTGCCGAACGGACTTTTTGTAAGATTATGTAGAACAAACCAAACAAGTCCCGCAAAGAAGATTGAAAGGAGTAAGTACGAGACCTTAGAATCAAACTCAAAGCCGAACGAACTAAAAGAAGGTATCCCCGGAATACCAAGTGGTCCTCTAGTGACTTCTTGCCAATTATTCATAACAGAGAAAATCTCAACCTGTATTCCTAACGTAATAATGATGTAATAATCATCTACGGTTTTGACTGCCACCTTAGAAACAACATAAGCAATAATCCCTGATAGTATCATAGCCAGTGGTAGCGTTACTAAGACGGAAAAGCCAAAATTTACGGTCAATAATGCACTTAAATAAGCCCCTATTCCATAAAATCCTGCCTGAGCTAAAGAGATTTGCCCACTATACCCAGCTACCAAACTAAGCGATTGAGCCAGTATGGTATAAATACAAATCAATATGCCTAAGTGCAGAATATAGTCCATTATATTTCTGCCTTTTTAAGTGGTTGGCCTGAAAAGCCATATGGTCTGAAATATAGAAAGGCATTATGAATGATGTATGCCGTAGCATTTATCCATTTGCTATCCAAATAGTAAGCTGATAAATGTTGAGCAGTAGCCAATAGTAAAGCACCGAGAATTAAATACCTTAGTTTGCCCATTCCTCCAATAATCATAGACACAACGCCAAAGAGCAACCAATTAAAACCCATTGTAGGCGTCATATCTGTATCTGCCGCAATTAAAATGCCTGCACAAGCCGCCAATCCAGAACCCAAAACAGAACTCCATATAACAGCTTTTTCTTTTGATATTCCCATAATAGCGGCCAGCCCAGGGTTAGATGAAACGGCCTTTATTTTATTGCCAATAGAAGTTTTCTCCAAAAAAAAACAGCCTAACCCAACAAGAAAACCACAGGAAATAACGGTAATGATTTGAACATCTGTGATGTAAGCTCCTAAAACCTGATGACCTTCCTTTACGGGCCAAGTACGGAAACTTAATGTGTTATCTCCCCATATTAAGGAAATCGTATTTTGAAGCACCACATAAACACCAAGTGAGGCAATGAGCATTTGCCAATTTTCTACTTTTCTTTTTTGTAGAGGATTGTATATGTATTGATTAACGAGAAGCATTAAACAGATACCAAAAAATATGGAAATGGGAACGGCTATGAGAAAAGATGTATCGAGCTGAATTGAAAATAGATAGGTAGAATAAGATGCCAGCGTTAAAGTTAAAGCTTGACCAATGTCAAAGAATTTAGCACCTCTAAAAATCAACGAAAAAGATAAGCCAAGTAATATCAGTATGGAAAAAGTAACAAGTATGTTTAAACTTAACTGCATACTACAAATAGATCATAGTAATTGGCATTAATATCTAATACTTCAACATTGTCAAAAACAGTCAAACAAATCGACTTAAACTCATCCAATGTATAAAGATGGCTTTCTAAATCAAATGTGTAATTATTATGTTCTGAACGAACATCACAGGTCCATTTTTTTTGAAAATTTTTCCAATCAAGTTCTAAAAACCACTTCATTTCCAAAAGTTCGCCTTCTATCACTATAGGTTCAAAATTCACAATCTCCAAGTTTTTATTTTCGGGATAGTGTCGCGAAAACCCTATAATAACTTTTCCATTGACTTTTACAGCATTTTTAAAATTATGCAATACGTTCTTTAAACCTACAATGCGATTTTTGCTATCAATGTGCTTTCCTTCTTTCCAACTCTCGAAATATGTAATAGAGCTTCCCAAGCACATGAGTGCATCTACTTTAGTGAAAAGAGTTGATTGCATCTTAAGCCAGTCCATTTTAAATACTGTAATGTTCTTTATATCATCCTCGTATAATCGTTTTGAAAATATTTTAAGGTTGTTCTCATCTATATCAGAGGCAATTACATTGTGTCCTAGGTTTGATAAATTAATAGAATGAAATCCAGTGCCACAAGCAACATCAGATATAACAGATTGCTGCGAGATTTGCAGATGTTCCATTAAAGTTTTTATTATCTCAATTTCTTTATCCGTGTGCCAAACCTTAGCCGCAATATCCCATCTATCGGCTATGCTCAGTCTTTGGTTAATACTAAGCTTTTGCTTCATTATTGTTTGTATCATCAATCTTTAATTTTATGACTTCAAATAGTCTACTGCTGGAGGAATCCGACTGGACAACATCAATTTCCGAATTTATTACATCAGGAAATTCACCTAACTTGATTGTTTTGTTTTTTCTTTGACCAGAACTCGTCGCATCTTTTACACTGTGTCCAGCAGCTAATGGTAACTCACCTAGGAGTTGTGATTTTGTGTCATCAGCCCTTAAGTTATGCATTTGAAATAGCATTGACTTGCTATCTTGGATGTATTCCCCTTTTAGCACCCATTTCCAATTTGGACTTCCATCTTCATTTGAACCACCGATGTAAATTAATTCTGTAAACCCTTGAACAATTTCGAAATCCTTGTGAAGTTTCAAAACATAAGCATTCTTGTGAGTGATGAATTTCTCTATATAATTTTGCTTCTGAACATCACCCATTAAACCAGAATTATTCCAGTTTGACCAAAACTCAGAATCAGACTTTATAAAATCCTTTTCCGGTCCATCATAAGTTAAAACATATCTTCTTAAATCATTATTGGGGTTATTGTGTTTTTCTATTAAATCAGCAAAATCTTTCCGATAGGTAACGAGTGGACTATCTTCAACTACTGGCTCAAACCATTCGTAAGGTTGAGCATTTGTAAAACTGTAGTAGAAAAATTTTTTATTTATGTTAAACCCTATTTTTATAATACTTAGCAAAAAGTCTAAGTATGTTTTTAATGGAATAATAAAACTATCGCTGTGATTAAAATCCTTCAAATTTTTGATCAAATAATGGTAGATTAGCTGATACAGATCTGTATTCTCATTCGTTGCTTTTTGATTCCAAACTTTCAAAACCTTGTTGATTGCATCTTTCAAAATATATGTATTACTACCTGGAGTAAGATTTTGAATCTTTGAAAACTCACTTTTATAAAAATGTATTCGGTCAGGTTTAAAACTATGCTCATCAATCGAGTTCAAATTTTGATCAATTTCAGTGTTAAGTTTAGAGTTAATAGTGTCCAAATCTCGTTTTATAACTCCAATAGATGATTTCGTTTGCAAAAGCTTCCTCGTTAGATAAATCAAAGGAAATAATATTGCGGAAGAACAGAAAAGTGTAATGATAAACTCATTATTAAAAAATGTGGGGTCTTCAGTACCCTGTTGAATATCTGCTCTGTAGGTGAAATACCTGGTAAATCCAGCTACTCCAAAAGAAGCTGCTAATGAAATACCCCACTTATCCCAAAAAGTTTCATCTGAATTTATTGTATCCATTTTACTCCTTTTGAATTTATGCGTTTTAAGCCAAATGGCTTTTGAACATCACCATTATCATCGATAGAAAATTCACCTGTTGCACCTTTAAAATCATCAAGCAAATATAATCCGTCTTTCACCTTTTCTTGCTCAAATGAACCGACTAATTCTATTGCTTTTTTATACATCATGACAGCATCGTACCCATTGTCATTTAAAATTTCGGGCGACTTACCATAAGTTTGTTTAAACAATGATCTAAATTCAATAACCTCTGCTAATGTAGAGTCAGGAGGTTTGGGGTATCCATAATAGACTGTACCAGGGTAGTTTTGCTCAATAAATTCAATTAAGGTTTGCTCTTCCCAACTAGACACCCCATATATATCAACTGGCTGCCCGCCCATTTCAATATATTGGGATAAAAACTCCATTGCTTCTTTGTGAAATCCAGCAAAATAGATGGCGTCATAGCTCTTGTTTTTGATTAAAGAGATAATAGAGCGAAAATCATTTGATTCAGTATCAAACTGAATGTCATCAATAATTTTGAGTTTACCATTGACAACTTTTTTGAAAATTGTTTTAGCACTTAAACCAAAGGCATCGTTTCTTGATAATAATATTATAGTCTTGGAATTCTCAGCGGCGAATTTACCAGTAATTGCTGCGTCACTTGATGCCGAGTTCCAGTTTCTGAAAATATAATCACCGGCATTAGTGATTTCAGCGGATTCACCAAATCCTATTAATGGGACTGTATTCTTTTCTACTATAGGAGCAATTGCCAATATATTCGAGCTGATTACATCACCAATTATATAACTTATATCGTCGGTATTTATAAGTTTATTAACTGCATTAGTTGCTGTTTTTGGTTCACCTTTAGTATCCTCATAAATTGTAATTATCTGTCTTCCTTTTATGCCTCCATTTTTATTTATTTTATCTTTTGCAAGTTCAATTCCGTCTTTAATATTTTGACCCCAAAATGCACTTTCTCCAGATAATGGAACAATTACACCAATTTTAATGACTTCTTTATTTGAAACTTCATCATTAGCTCCTCCCTGCCAAACAAAATACCCAGCCACTAAAACGGCCAAAGCCAACAATGCAATTATCAATCCTTTATTTTTCATATCATGAATGATTTAATTCTTTCTAAGTTATCAAGGGTTTCAATATTCCTTCGCCCTAATTTTAAGCCAACAACCTTATTAGTCATAGACAATAATTCTTTAATCCTATGTTCTATAATAACGAGAGTTGTGCCATTCTCTTTTGTGGCATGCAGCCATCTCAAGACCATACTAACGTTATTCCCGCTCAATCCTGCTAAGGGTTCATCATATAGCACCATTTTTGGACGGTTAGCCAATACCATTCCAAGGCTCAATAGCTTTCTTTCACCTCCACTTAGCTTAGAGGCTATCTGTTTTCTCTTATTAGCTAACATACCTATCTGAGCAAATACTTCTTCTACTCGTTTTTTACTTTCTTTCTTATTGTTCAAATGTAATAGAGACATTTCTAAATTTTGCCCTACTGTCATATCATCAAATAACTCGTTCTTCTGAGGCACATACATTATACCCTTTTTTATTAGGCTATGGCTCTTTTTATTCGTTACATCTGCACCATCAAACAGTACTTTACCCTGCTCCGAGCTATTCCATACAGGCACAATGCCATAGATTGCTTTAAACAGTGTACTTTTCCCGGACCCGTTCGATCCTATAACTAAAACCGTTTCGCCTTCCTTTACGGTTAAGTCAACATCATAAAGCACTTGCTTTTTTCCATAGCCTGTATCAATATGTTGCACTTCCAACAAACTCATATATAGGTTTCTTGTACAGCTTCATTATTTCGCAGTGTTGCATAGTCTGTAAACTTTGCAATCTTGCCAGCATTCAAAAACAGAATCTCATTCGCTACAGCTTCTATAAAGTCAGTATTATGCTCTATGATCAATATGGCTTTATCTTTTTTCAAATTCTGAATGATCGCTTCCAACTTTTCTCGATATACTGGATTGACTCCGGCTACGGGTTCATCTAATAAAATTACTTCTGCATTATTAGCCATGCAGCAAGCTAGATTCAACAGCTTTTGTTGACCATAAGAAATTTCAACCGCTTTACTTTCTGCAACAATCTTTCAAAATTAGTTTTGCCTTTTTTTTATTCTCCTCCTGTTCGTTCGTTACAGACTCCAAATGTAGCAGCACTTTCCACCACTTTTCACCTGATTGATTTTGAAAAGCTAACAGCACATTTTCCAACACGGATAATTCTCCCACCAGTCGCATATCTTGAAAAGTGCGACTTATACCTTTTGCATTTCGTAGATGAGATGGCAGTTTGTCTATTGACTTATTGTGTAAAAGGACTTTTCCGCTATCCGCTTTCAGAAACCCTGTTATGATATTGTACAAAGTGGTCTTTCCGCTTCCGTTTGTACCCATCAATACAGTAGCCTTTCCTTTTTTCAATTCAAAAGAAAGATCTTTGAGAATTTCTCTTTCTCCAAATGCCTTAGCTATATGTTCAACTTTTAAACTCAATTTTCAATATTTCATTCCCAGCGATGGCTTAATACCCATTATATGGGTTGTACTAATCTAATAGGTTTTTTAGTCTTTTTAAAAGCGTTGACGGGCACCGCCCAGTAGCCACAAGCGTATACCTCCTCTAAGGTATGTTAGAAACATTCGTTTTCATATGGCATAGCACGACTTCAGCTTTTCTTCAACCTTTTTCGCGAAAAGCTGAAAATAGAATACAATACCAGCAACGATAATAGAGCCCACTTCCAGACAGCAGTATTGATGCTGGTTTGGGGTTCTGCTTTCACAATCACCCCTTCTACTTGGTAGCCATTGACGCTTCTTCTCGGTAATTTTAACTTTTGGTTTATCCTGTTTATAGAGTTCATTGGAAGTAGTAAAAAATCAGAGATAATAATATTCCCTCTGACAGCCGGTTAGGGTCTTGAATCGCTCAAGTTGAGTTCACGGATTTTTCACAGAAAATACTCTTATATAGGTTGAAATATGTGAATATCTAGGAATATATACTTAACCGAAGAATTAAAAGTCTTTTAGATTCAGTTGTGTAATATATTACCATTCCTAATGCATCATAATTGACAACGAGGCTATCGTGATATAAATAACACAGTATGCTAATTCAAACCCTGATTACTACAGAAAATTTTAGGGGTACGCTTTGGGGTACAAATCACGGTATAAAACCTATTTATCTCATATTTTTCAATGCTTACCGATTTTATTCAGTTCCTGCCCCCGCAACCAAAACCTTTTCCAAGAAAATCTAAAAACGTCCATAAACCCCTGATTTTACCAGCAAAATAGCCAGATTTCGTCCCACGACGTCCAATAGGATTTGGCTACTTGCAAAATTTTTTAGGGTACACTATAGGGTATATTCAGTTCAATTTTTCTTTGTACCCCGAAAAGGAGGGTGAATATGCCTAAAGTCATTAAAAAGCTTACCGAAAAAGAGGTTCGTAATTCCCGGCCCAAAAGTAAACTGTATAGGTTATACGATGAGGGCGGCTTGCGCCTACTGGTGCGCCCTACGGGTACAAAGGTATGGCAGTACCCATACACATTTCACGGTAAAGCAAATATCTACACTATTGGCAAATACGAAGGAAACGGGCGCACTGGTACCGTGAGTATGGCGGAAGCCCGTAAGGCTCGGGATGAAGTTAAAGAGCTTATCAGTCAAGGAATTGACCCAAACAAACACAAGGCACTGCAACGGTTTGACTCGGACGAAAAAAGCAAGACTACCTTTGAGGCTGTAGCGCGTGAATGGCATAGCAAAGGTACTTGGGTACCCAAGCACGCTAAGAATATAATACGAACCCTTGAGAGGGATGTCTTTCCGCTTATCGGCTCTAAGCAAATTGATCAGATCAATGCGCGGGATATTATCCATGTGCTTTCTACTATTGAGGCGCGAGATGCCACAGATGTCGCCAAAAGAACCGCCCAGCGTTGCGAGGCAATTTTTGATTATGCCCTGCTTAAGGGATTATGCGACAACAATCCAGCTTCCGGTCGCTCAAAGTATATCAAGCCCCGTAAAACCCAGCATCGCCCTCACTTGAAGGAACACGAACTTCCTGCGTTTCTCAACAAGCTGGATCACTATCGGGGCAGAGCCTATATTCGCTTGGCGCTACACGTATTGGTTTTGACCTTTGTAAGACCGGGCGAACTACGAAACGCCCGTTGGCATGAAATAGATCGTAAGAACGCTATCTGGCGTATCCCAGCCCAGCGAATGAAGATGAACCGCGATCATCTGATACCCCTCTCAATGCAAGCCCTGAATGTTCTAGCAGAACTGAAGGATATTATCGGCGATAAAAGCGAGCTGCTTTTTCCGAGTATCCGTTCATCTCAAAAGCCCATCTCGGACGTTACGCTGCTTAAGGCGCTTAAGATTCTTGGTTATGAAGGGGATAACAAGATCACCCCTCATGGTTTTCGGCATACCGCATCTACCATCCTCAACGAGCACCGCTTTGATCGAGACGTCATTGAGCGTCAACTAGCGCATGTGGATAGCAATAAGATACGGGGCATCTATAATCACGCTGAGTACCTCCCTGAACGAAAACGCATGATGCAATGGTATGCTGATCATTTAGATAAGCTGAAACAGCAAAAGCTAAAGAGTTTATAAGGGTTACGACAGCAAAAACGAATAATGGTACAACACGGAAAACTAATTTTGGTCCGTCACCCAGTAAGCCAGAGCAGAGGTACCACAGGAAATACTCCGCTCTGGCCTGGTCAACTACTGGTGTTTACTCAAACGAGCTCGTTCATTGATCCAGTGTTCAATATCCTGTTTTAGCCATCCGACTGCACGGGCACCCAGAGGGATAGAATCAGGAAACTTCTTTTCCTTCATGAAGGCGTAAATGCTACTACGGGAAAGGCCGGTCTTTTGGATGACTGCCGAAAGGCGAAGGATGGTATGATCCGATACGGGTTGCTTCACAGATGGCTCCTTTGGAAAGTAAAACGAACATGAGAAAACTGGCTTTATAGTGTCCAGCGTCGTCCGCAACAGTCCAAAACCTCGTGCAACTCCGACAACGTTATTCCGGTCGCATCAATCAATTTGCGAAGACCGTGATAACAATCCTCCATATCCAGATAGATTTGATGGGCTTTCTTTCGGTCAGTGAGCCGGTACTGTTGCATCAGGTACTGACTCGGAACCAAGCCACTATAACGAGCCTCCTGATAGATTCTGGCTTTGTGGTAGAGAAACTTAAGCAGTTCTTCAATGCCGGGGGTATGATCGTACCGGCAAGGGTATTCAGGAATGAAAGTTGAATGCCCTGTGGTATGCTCTTTAATGGTGACTTTTAGATACTTTAGTGGCTGAGTAGGGTGCTGGATTGACAAACGATGAGTTTTTATGCTAAAGACAAGTTGGTCCCAATTCGGGGTGGTAGCAGAATTCATGCGGCTCTCCTCTGGGTACTGGACTGAAATAAAGAAACCCTGCATTCGCGTATGTCGCCAAACAGATCGGATGCGGGGTTTTTTCTGCGATAAATAGTGTAGGAACAAAGGTTTACGGTGTCAATAACCTAAGTTTGCTATCTTCCAACTTCCTTGCCGTTCTAGTCAACGGTAAGCACAATGAGCTAGCTTTCAATGCCTATTATAGTAATACCCGCTAATCTCTTTAAAAATACCATGATATTCGTAGTGTGACTACGAATGTAGCACAGAAAATAAAGAGCAACTCGGTGTTGTTGATCAATCCATATCATAGTCCAGGCCTTTGTCTTTATTTTTATCAGACTCCGGTGATTTATCGGGTTCTGGCTCACGGGATTGATCCTGCATGTCTTTATGCTGGTCTGCCCAGCGCGACAGCTCTTTATCCAGCTCTTGTTCGTATTGCTGCTTTCCGTCTTTGAGGCCTTGCAAATAGTCCTCCTTTCCTTCCAGCTTATCAATCACTGTATCGGCCAGATCGGCAGCATGGTGACTGAGCAGGTAGCCATTGTTAAAGCCTTTGAAGTTATCCATGGACGCTACAATTATTAAAAAGTGTTTTGAGCGTTTTTATCCAGGTAGGCCAAAATAGAATCCCGATCATAGAGAATAATTTTCTTTTGGGGTTGGCTATAACGGATTTTCCCCTCGTCCCTGAGTTTTTGCAGGGTGGTTTTGGATCTGATTTTAAGCAACTCCATCGCGTCTTCGGTATTTAACCACTTATCCTGCTGGATTTGCTCTTTGTCTCGTATCCGCTTGACGACTTCTTCCACCAGTGCATAAAACGCCTTTGTCTCCAGGCAAATGACTTCCATAAGGTATGGGTAAATTTATCTCAAAAATCTGAAATCCATTGGATATTTAAAAACCCAGAATAAAAAGCATTGAAGGATCAAT
>CAKZYJ010000119.1 GCA_937884755.1 uncultured Flammeovirgaceae bacterium | reverse complement strand
GGATGGTAGTAGGGCTGCTGCCGAATGGTTTTCACTGCTACCGGATGAGGCATACTGTGCAAAGGTTCAAAGCCCTGCATCAGTAGATCTTCGGGATGTTCCGTAGGTTGAGTGTCAGGCATCGCAAAGTCAATGCCTTTGGTATCCTGGATGGGAAAGACCCGGTAGTAGCGCAGGAAGGCTTTTCGTTCTACTTCTTGGCCCGGTAAGGCCTGGGCTTCTTCTTCAGTCAGCTTACAACCGGTTTCTTTATGTGAAAAGTACCACTGCCAGTAGACGACCGGAAGCGACTTGGCGCCCTTTTGAATATGGCCGCCGAGCCTCTGGGCTTGCCGAAAAGTTAGAAAATAAGGTTGCGCCAGACCTAGGCTATTCAGTAGCAGCGCATTAATACCGCGATAGGGTTTCTTTGTCACATAGTTGGCGGCGGGGCCTTGAGCGCTCCAGCTTTTTTTCCAGGGGATCACCCCCTGCTCTAGTTTTTCAATGATAATGTTGGTGATGATGTGGTAAACATCTTGTCGGGAAGGTTGGGACTTTGCCATAGTGTTTGGGATTTGTACCCGCTAATGCGGACGGTGAAACATGATATGGCATCACCCCCGTGCTGGAGTAGAAGTGAAAGGACTTGAGCGATTAGCCCAAGCCCAAAAAGCAACGGAATAAATTGTGGGAAGGAATGTGCAATAGCTTTATGCCGGAATTTTTTGGAGCGCGTGATACCCCAGCACGAACTTGCCTATCACATGTTGCTGCTACGCTACTCTTAAAGAGGTCAAGCGCTGTCCGACGTACTTCTTGGCTTTAGTTCAGCGGAAATATCAGCGGAAAGAAGCAGCGGTTTGTTACAAGGTAAGGGTAAAAATTGGCTGATCTTGTAACAAAGTAAAGGTAAATGTTGATCAATGTGCTTAGGAGGCATTGCGGTTGAGCACGCTGATGATTAGTCGCTTGACAGTTTCCATCTCTTCGCTCTTGCTGGCGGCTACCAGCAGTGTAAGACTGGCCAAGGCCTCGTTGCTAATGATCGGTCGGCCATCCTCTCGCAGCAGTAACCTGTTTCTGTCCAGAAACAGCAGAAAGCAGGCCGCGGCGATGCGTTTATTTCCGTCGACGAACGAATGGTTCTTGATGATCAGATACAGCAAGGTAGCTGCTTTTTCTTCCAGAGTGGGGTAGAAATCTTGGTCGCCAAAACCCTGACCGATCTGGGCAATGGAACTGGGAAAGCTATCGTCCTTTTCTTTTCCAAATACGTCCGAGTCAAAGTCTGCTTTCATCCGCTCCACTACCTGCCGGTAGTCCTTTAGACTGGGATAGTCAGCTGGCCGAGTACTGTTGCCTTTTTTGTCCAGTTGCTCGTGGTCGTAGTCGTCCAGTAGTTGTAGCCCCTGGGCAAAGTGCTGTAGCCAGTCAAGTGCTGACTGCTCGGCTTTGTCAGTAATAGCCCTTTCCAGTATACGAATACCAGTTTTCAGATGCTGTACTTCCTGCTGTTTTTGGGCCAGGCGACTTTCGTTAATGGCGTAGCCCTGTACCAAATAGTCCTTCAGCCGTTGGGTGGCCCAGATGCGGAACTGCGTACCTCGCTTTGATTTTACCCGGTAACCGACCGAGATAATCACATCCAGATTATAATGCTCGATATTTCTCTCTACTTTTCTGTCGCCTTCATCCTGAACTGTCGCAAATTTTGCGACAGTTCCCTGTCTCGTTAGTTCACCTTCTTTAAATACATTATTGATATGCTTACCGATGGTTTTGATATCCCGGTCAAACAGTTGGGCTAACTGATGACGGTTTAGCCAGACAGTTTCCTGATCAAGACTCACTTTTAGTTCTACCTGCTTGTCGGAAGATTGATATATTTCTATATGGGAATGCATGGTCGTAGTTTCAGAAAAAGGGGGTTGTTACTCGGCAGCAAAGTAGCAATAATTTGAAAAACCAGCGGGCTTGAAAACCAGAATAATCAGGCCAAAAATAGTAGCCGAATAACTGCAGAAATAGTCTAGCAGCTAGGTCTAATGAACAAAATTATCGGCCTCATTCAGTAACTTCACTACGATTGAGGCTGTCTAGTACCTGTAAGTAGAGTTCGGGGCGATCCAGGTTAACCAGATCGGCCGGAGAACGGATGATGGCTTCGTATTCCTCCCGGGTATTGGCAAGTTTGCCGCAGTTCGGGGGTGACCTGCCCTACCTCACACTCAATGATGGTGGCCTGATACTGCGCTTTCGCCTGACGAACTTCGGCGGGAGTGGCGGCATTGATCTTTAAGCCCATCGCGGGGGCTAGCTCCTTAAGCTCTCGGGCTTTTTGGTTGTTCCAGAACCAGAAGAACACCTCTTCTTCCATGCCCAGCTCCCGGATCAGGGTCACGATTTCCTCCAGGTTACCGGTTTTTACATCCAGATACACTTTAGTTTTTCCTTTGATCCACCGCAGGTAAGTATCCAGCCGGGGAATGGGCTCACCGGCGTACTGCTCACTAAACCAGCTTCCAGCATCCAGCCCACCCAGGTAAGCGGAAGTACGCAGAAAGATAAAGCCCCAACCATCGGTGGTACGGCCCAGCGTCATATCATGCATCAGGTAGTGCACCCCATCCCAGCTACGGTGCACATCAATTTCTACGTAATCCACTCCCAGTTCAATGGCTCGGGCGGCTGCCGCATAAGTGTTCTCCGGAGCCAGATGGTTGGCACCTCGATGTACCACCACCTCAATGGGATGATCAGCTAGCAGTTGGGCTTCCGCCCGACGGTTGATAGGGTAGTTGGGGATTGAGGGTTTTTCCAAAGGGGCTTCGTTAGAGCAGGAAGATGGGCAAATAGCTATAAATGCTATGATAAGCGTGACGGATAAACGGGGCTTCAGTACCATCGGGGTGTCCGAATTTTTTGAAAGATATTCCTTTTTGTTATTTCTCAGTTAGGCCTCCTTATCAAATATGCTCCTCTCTATTTGTGTACAGCTTCAATATTGACAAAACATAAATCAATTTGCTAAGGAGCTCCCTCACTGTAAGGACTAAATAGTCCTTTGCTCATACATTCTCTCAAAAAAGGCTCCTTTAAAAATCCAAAATTAGATAGCTTATTTCTTCCTGCATCTCGTAGCTTCATATCAACCCATCGGTCAAAATCTGTTATTCCGCATAGTTCTTTTGCATTTTCAAAACCATCTATTACTGTATTAAACCACTCGATACCCTCGTTTTTGTCACAACAAAGTGCCTTATATCTATTTTCAATACCAAAAACTCTTTTCCATGATTCAATTTCTTCATCATGTCCTTCTGAGCTTATCACGAGATCGATGTCCTCAAATTTCAGGTGCTTAATGTTCTTTGATTTGAGATCTAATCTTATGTCTATTTCCGGGTGAGTTTGAGCATAAGGGTAAAAAGATAGCTGTCTTATATTTTGAAAAATGATCGGGTCTTTAGTGCCTTTATTTCTTGAGTTACACTTATCACACATGGGAGCAAGATTCTTAAAATTGACAGGATTAAAAGGGTAAATCGATTTTGGCAAATAATGGTCATATGCTTCCCGAGTAGAAACGTTGTTGCCATCAATCTTAGAAATACCACAAAATGGACATACACCGTCCTCATTCTCTGTCATGAAAGCCTCGTAGTGCGAAGGAATCATTTTTTTGTTGAGTTGCCCAAATGCTTCAAGGTTAAAGGGACTTTCTGTACCGCAAAGCTTGGAGTAAAATGCCCTTAACTCCTTTTCAAGATCAGGATACCTTGCTTTTATTTCATCGTAGGTTACCGGAATTCTTGATTTATCACAGCATAGCGATTCGACATCATTGTTTGCTTCGTATAAAGTTCTTAGTTCTGCCTTGAAGTCTTCATCTACCTTGGCGAATTCACTGTAAATTTTTTCTATTGAGCTATTAAAGAACATTGCCCATTTACCTTCAGAGTTGCCAAAATCTATATAAATCTGCCGCAACTCCGGATTTCCATTTAGTTTCTCCGCATCAAATTCTCCATTGGCGTTCAACCAGACTTCATAAAACAAAAAGTCTAGATACTCCTGAAGTTTTTCAATATCATGGCTGATATATCGGTAGGTAAAGAGCATTACTTCTCCTCGATTTGATCCAGAATTTCGTTGATAAATAAGACTCGTTCAACGGAATCACCAATCTCGCTTTCTACCTTTTTCAATAACGCCTCCTTATCCTCAGTGGACTCATGTTCACTGCGTAACTCAGCTATTCTACTTCTGGCATAGGCACCAATGGTGTCGGGCTTGTCATAAACCTTAATGGTAATTTTGTTCACTGAAGAACCAAAGGTTTGGAAATCGGGGAAGCGGCACGACACTTCTTTTGTCTCCGGATTTTTCGTAAAAATGTGCACGTACTTTGATTCACTATCCGAAACCAGGTATGGTGAGTGGGTGGTAATTAACATTTCTCGCATAGTGTCTGCTCCATCCTTAGCAAAACAGTGCCGTACGTTGGTAATAAATTTTGCCTTCCAATCCGGATTAAAATGAGTTTCTGGTTCATCAAGTAGAAATAGACAATTCTCATTTCTGAACAATAGGCATAGACCTAGAGAGTGCAGAAACTGATGCTCGCCGTCGGAGAGCTCTTTGGTAAAAAGTGGTTTTTCTACCCCCTTCTTTTGTATCCAAAGGTTTTTGAAGCGAAGTACTCGATCATCCTCAAGGGGCGTGGGGTAGATATCATGATTGATAAAAATGTTTTTTGACTGATAGACTTGCTGTTTGTCTCTATCAGAGACTACGTGGGCATTTAGCTCTAGTAATAGCTGAAATAACTGAAACAACTGAAGCGGATTATTAGCAAAGTGGAACCGAAAGGCTGTCTTCGTAGCATCGGTCACCTTATAATCGAGTATTAGATATTCCCGGGGCTTGTCTTCATCTGCTTGTTCTATGTACCTGTTTTCATACGCAGTAGCGCATTTTTTTAGTGCTTCTATGCTTTTTTTAAGATTAGCGGTAAGCTCAGTTGAGTAACTTTTCTCATCGCTCAAATCAATCTCTCTATCTTGTAGCACATCCTCGTGTAACTTTAAGTACCGATCTTGGCAGATAATTAGGCGGAACTCGTCAACATCTTCTAGCTCCACATTTTCTAGTAAGGGGGCCAGAATGTCATCTTCTTGTTCCTCATCCTGCATAAGCAAATTAGCTAGCAAAATCGCTTGACTAAATTCGTTATCCAGATAAACTAGGCGACCTTCTGGCTTAGGTGGATATCCATAAGATTCTTCATTACGTAGTTTGTCTGCATACTCATCGTAATGTAGAAAGCGAGTCTTGAAAAATGGAAGGCTCAGTAATTCATTTTCGCCAGATGAATAGCCTAAAACATAGCTAGGGAGCAGTTGCTGAATTTCTTTCTTGCCCAAAGGTTCAGCAATAGAAGAGTATTCCTGCCGATTGATCCATTCTATTATCGGCTTTTGCGCAACCTCTTTCCTGATTTGAATGCGCACCTTTTCTGAAGTGGGGTTTTGGGTAGCTTCCTTACTAGACTTATCGCGTAAGCCATCAGGCACAGGTGTAAAATACTCCAGTTCGTAAGCATCTACCACCCCTAGCGTATTATCAAATCCAGCTTTGTTTTCTTCGTCTTTTAGGAAACCATCCGGAAGATAATCATTGTACATGCAGTCCAGATGGTAAAAAATATTAGCCAGCGCTTCTAGCACATTGGACTTGCCACTACCGTTTCTTCCAGCCAGAATATTGGGGTTGAACTCATGAGCGTATTTGTAGTCAAAATCTCGTAAAAAGTAGATTTCAAAGCCTTTTTGTAAAGACCTAAAGCCACCCTCTTGGTTTATTTTAAGCCTTATAAGCCGCATCGGTCAGCTTTAGTTTTACAATCTTATCTCCCTCATCAAATACTTGTTCTATTAATGGCTCTTCTGCTCTGATGAAACTAAAGAGCTTTTCTTTCCAAGTGTCAAAGTCAAAGTCTACCCCTTGAGGAATATAGATGCTATTGAATAAGGTTTCAATGTCCTCGATCAAGAAATATTTATCTCTGAAATGATCTTTTAGAAAAAATTGGTAAAACTCTTTTTCTTCAATAAAATCTAGTTCAATGTTCTCTTTCCTAACTTGAATTTCGTCAGGTATTCCGTAGTAATCGGCTAGAGTTACAGATGTCACATCAGTTTTATGCGCTGCTTCTGATGGCCTTCCGCCGGTTCTTCTATCTTTATCTAAAATATCTACCTTGTTTAAATCTAACTCACCTTTAAATGCTCTTTGGGTTATACTATTATATAAGTTCTCAATCTCCTTTAGACTCTTTTTGGACTGGTCTTTGAGTACTGAAACTCTATTAAGGATCACATCAAACTTTTGTTGTTCTTTCTTATCGGGTAAAGGAATTCTTACTTCTTTAATTTTGGTGAGTCCCAAGAATGTCCTCCCAGCATTTGTAGTAACTTTTCTGAACTGCCTCTGAACAATTTCACTATTAATTGAATATTCTAAATAGGAGGGTAAAATCAATTTTTGATTTGGTGTAACTTTATTAAAGTTTTGTGACATAATTGCTCGTGAAAGCGATTTAGGAATTTTAAGAGCTGTACCAGAAGATCCTACAGCGACTATTACCACGTCATCAGGTTTAATTTCACTTCTTTTTAGTTCTTGAGCCTTATCTTCACTGATGTACTTGATATCTGATAAATCCAGCTCACCAGAACTTATGTTCGTACCTCTAAGTATTTTTACTCCATCTTTTTTATAGTCTTTAGATGTAAGATTAGAACCAAAAGGACCACTGGATAGAGCGTATCTTTCATTACTGGCAATTTCTTTTACAGTTTTCGAATCAAACTTTTTCGGATCACCGAACATCTCCAAAAAGGTTGATTTCAGCAGTGTATCCAATAAGTTAATGCTTTCTTTTCGCTTTTGGATCAAAGCCTCACAATCAGTTAGGACTTTGGCTATTCGTTTTTGATCATCTAGCGGCGGAAGTGGGATTTTATGGTTTTCAAAATCTTTTTTCAGTAGATGCTTCATTGTCGAGCCATGAGCGAATCTTGACAACTCACTAATACTCTTTTTCAACGCCTGTTTGAAATAGGTTTTATCAACTTTACTTTCATTAAATTCAACTCTAAAAATATGTTGATTAAGCAAAGCTAACTCATCATTCCATTCATAAACATCAATAGTAGCAGACCATGAAATCAGAATATCTCCTTTATTAACAAAATATTTGTCCGGTACTCTCTTCTTAGTGTGGTTATAAGGTTTACTATTATCTGTAAGATTTTGTATTCGTATTATTCTTAACCCTTCACCTGACCAATCAGTCGGCTTAAATGCAAATCCATTAATAAATTGGGCTATTTCTTTTAATTTGATTTGCTCCATTATTTCAAAAGTATATCCTTCTAATTCTGAAGTTTAGTTAGTATGTCCTTTTCCAGTCCACCATTACCATCTTGCCCAATTAGCTTTTCCAAAATTTTCTCGGGCTTTTCGTATTTAATTTCTTCAAACACTTCATTTCTGTATTTGGAATAGCTTAGATCATAATCTGCTTCTACAATTTCTTGCTTAGGAACAAAGAAGAATTTGCTTTCGCGGCTGTCTTCCTTTTCAGGATTACGATTCTTATACTGGGTTACGATGTCTTGCAAGTCACCGTATCCTTCCAATTTATTCCGTTTGTCATCTAGGCTATATCCGTCTGATTTCATATCATAAAACCATACGTTCTCGGTCTCACCCCCCTTAGTAAAAACGAGCAATGCTGTACTCACTCCGGCATAGGGTTTAAATACGCCACTAGGCGCGGTGATCACTGCTTTCAGTTCAGATTGCTCTATCATAAGCTTGCGAGCTTCTACAAACGCAC
>CAKZYJ010000118.1 GCA_937884755.1 uncultured Flammeovirgaceae bacterium | reverse complement strand
AATTACCCGGTACGTCTTCAATCACCCCCGTTACCTTCAGGTCCACCTGCTGTTCTAGTCTAAGGGCTTTTCCAATAGGGTCTTCATCCCCGAAATATTTGCGAGCAGAGGTTTCTGTAAGTACCACTGCATTCGGTAAGCTTAGAGCGTTTTCAGGAGCACCTGCTACAAAGGAAAAAGAAAAGATATCGAGAACCTCTGGTTCGGCAAAGAACAAACCATCCTCAACAATACTTTTATCGTCAGCTTCGTAGGTAATTAGCATACTATTGTTCACCAAACGAGCTGATTTTTCTATGACCCCAGAGAAATCTTCCGCTAATCGGGGTTCGAAGGGTGGGGCTAAGTGGCCTAGGTGCAAATTGGTGGTTCCGTCAGGATCAAGAAACTCCCGCGAAATTCGGTAAATCCGATCGACATTCTCGTGGTAGCGGTCGTAGCTGAGTTCGTACTGTACAAACAGCAAAATCAAGATACAAGCGGCCATTCCTACAGCCAAACCCAGGATATTGATAATGGTCATCTGCCGATAGCGACCCAGGTTGCGTAATGCGATTTTGAGGTAATTCTTTAACATAGTTTATTCAATTAGCAGAGAACAATGAGCAATGTACAGTGTGCAATAAATTCAAGGGAGAGTATTGATCTTAATTGTTCATTGCTAATTGTACATTGTTTAAGTTTATTCATTCTGTAAACTGTCTACCGGATTAGCTACCGCAGCCCGGACTGACCGGAAACCAACGGTGAGCCAGGCAATAATTAGAGCAGCTATAAAAGTGACGATAAAATATCCGGCGTGTAAATCGATCCGGAACGTGAAAGTGTTGAGCCAGGTTCGCATGGCCAGATAGCCTAGCGGAGCAGCTACCCCAAAGGCAATTAAAACTAAGAGAGAGAACTCCCGCACAAACCGATACAGAATCTGTTGTACCGACGCACCCAGCGTTTTGCGGATACCAATTTCTTTTTGTCGATGTAAGGCCAGGAAAGATACCAGTCCGTATAGCCCCAGACAACCAATAATCAGCGCTAACCCCGCCATAATGCGGAAGAAGCGATACAGTGTATCTTCCAGGGTATACATAATAGCGATGTAGTCGTCCAGAAACTCGTACTGGAAGAAAGCGTTAGGATAAAGTGCTTCCCACTTTTTTTGTACTGTTGGCAATGTTTGCGATATGGCTGCCCCGGCCATTCTGATATTCGCTTCGCGCATGCGATTGCCGTAGTAGAAGTAGCCTGGATGTATCTCCTCCTTCAGCGTATTATTCACAAAGTTACGTAATACCCCTACCACTTCCATTTGGGTGGCACCATCTTCATCGAATTTTATGAGTTGACCTAGAGCCGACTCAGGACTGGCAAAACCCAGCATTTTCACCGCTTGCTCATTTAGCAGAATTTTCCGGTGGGTAACGCTATCGGCAGCATAATCTGCTTCTCGCAGGTTGCGCCCAGCTACCACGCTAAGCTCAAAGAGTGAAACGTAATTAGGGTCAATAACCTTTTCCTCCATTTGGTACTTATCGGCACTACCGAAAGCAGTAGCGTATACCTCGTTGAAGTTTTTGCGGCGGGAGCTGGGTGCCGACGAGCAAAAGGTAACTTGTTCAACGGAGGCCATACTTTGTAATTCCTGGCGAAACTGCTCTCGTGAGGCCTGGTCGCGGTTAGGTAGATCTACCACCACAACACCGTCTTTCACAAAGCCCATATCCTGCTCCCGGAAGAAGTCCATTTGAGTAGCTACCACAATGGTTCCCAGTAATAGAAACTGGGCGATGGTGAATTGTACTACGACCAGTGCTTTCCGCAATGAGAAGCGAGATTTAAACCCCACGTTGGTCGCCCGTACCGACTGCTTAAGCGCCTTCACTGGCTGGTAACTGGATAGTACCCGGGCGGGATAATAGCCTGCTACCACCGTAATAATAGCAATCAGACCTATCAAAAAATAGACAACGGTAGTATCCAATGTGAAGGTCAGGGGCACGTAGCGGGAGAGAGGGGCCATATACTGGTTGGCAGCATCCAGGAATAAATCGGCCAACCCTACAGCTACCAAAGCTGCGAAAGTGCACAGAATGGCGGTCTCACCCAAAAACTGAAAAATAAGTTGTCGTTTGCGGCTGCCCAGTGCCTTTCGGATACCGATTTCTTTGGCTCGACGAATAGCCTGGGCTGTGGAGAGATTAATAAAGTTAATCCCCCCGGCTATCAGCACAATCAATCCCATGCTAATAAGGGCGATCAGCAACGGTTTGGGTGTAGCGAAAAACGTACCTCCGTAGAGCGCTTCGGTATGAATGTCAGTGAGAGCCTGTAAATAGTAGGTGCGTCGCTCGGCCAGATCATCGTTCAGGTAGCGATGCTTCACCTGGTTTAGGGCTACTTCCAGTTGCGTCGGATCATATCCTTCTGGCAGCGTAAGGAAGGCATTGCCGCCTCCGGGTACACTGGCCCAGTTACTCGTCCACTGCGGATTCTCCGCCATGAAGACTTGCATGGGTAACAGCAGATGAAAGTATACATTGGTATTATCAGGTATATCTTCCAGAATACCGCTCACTCGGTAACTTCGCTGATTAATTTCCAGCGTTTTCCCGATCAGTTCGTCGTAACGGTTTTGGTAATCAGTACCGTAAATCCGGTCGGCTAGTACACGGGTAAGCACTACTTCATCAGGTGCCTGCATAAGTGATGGGCGATGCCCAGCTAGTAGAGGGTAGCTGAATGTTTCCAGAAAATAAGCGTCAGCGTATACTAGGTGGTAAGCCTGATAACGTTTTTCCTCGCCCTCATCGTCCCAGCGTTTAATCACACCATAGTTGCGGGCGTATACCTGCGTGGCGTTCTCTACCGTTGGGAAATTTTCGCGTCAGGCCTCGGCCATGGGAAAGCAGACGGCTCCGTCGTAGTCGATGCCATTGGGTTCCTGGGTTTGGGTAACTACCCGGTATATGCGATCTGCATTGGTATGAAAACGATCGTAGGTATACTCGTGTTTTACCATAACGTACACTACCAGACAGCAGGCAATTCCCACTGCCAATCCGATCAGATTGATCGCGGTAGTCACCCGGTTGCGGGTTAGGGTACGAATGGCAATAGTTAAGTAGTTTTTTAACATAGGGCTTGGGGTTTGAGGGTACAGGGTGGAAGGTGAATGGCACACGGTAAAACCCCGCACCCTCTACCTTGTACCCTTGACCATCATTCGCTTCTCAATGATTTAGCGGGGTTTACGATGGCGGCTTTGAAGGATTGGAAACTAACGGTTAGCCAGGCTACTACCAAGGCGGCCAGTCCAGAAACCAGGAAGATACCAAGGCCAAGAGGCACTCGGTAAGCAAAGTCGCTAAGCCACTCATTCATCGCAAAGTACGCAATGGGGGTGGCAATCAGTAGGGCGATCAGTACCAGCCGGGTAAAGTCTTTAGAGAACATCACTACCACGCTTATCACGGAAGCACCCAGTACTTTTCGGATACCGATCTCTTTGGTACGCTGTTCAGCCATAAAAGCAGCTAGTCCAAACAGGCCAAGGCAGGCAATGAAAATCGCCAATATACAGAATAGCGTAAAGATATCACCGACTTTTTGCTCGGACTGGTACATATTGTTAAACCGCTCGTCTAAAAATGAGTACTCAAATGGCAGGTCAGGGAGAAACTGGTTCCACTGATCTTCTACTGCCGTAATGGTTTGATTAATATTTTCAGGAGTTATCCGCAGAGAAACTGCCCCAGTGCTACGTCCTCCATACTGACCGTCGCCGCTTAGCAGCATCACCATAGGGTTAATGCGCCTCCGCATGGTTTCGTAATTGAAATCCTCTACCACCCCCACTACCGTAAAGCTCATAATCTCCTGTCCGTTACCGGAAAATGTACTTAGCACTTTGCCGAGTGGACTTTCTCCGTCTTTATCCAAATTGAACTGCTTAACTGCTGCCTGATTAACTAACATTGCGGTTGAGTCGGTGGCAAAGTCTCGGGAAAAGTTTCTTCCTTCCACGATCTTCATCCCTAACGTAGGAACATAATCATAATCTATATTCCACCAAGGAACAGTAGTGGTATAGTCACTCTGAACATTTTTATCGGGAAAAATGGCATTGCTATTACTATTGAAGGATTGGGCGGGAAGGTATCCGGAGATAGCAGCATTGATAATGTTAGGCTGGCGCAATAATTCATTTTTAAAGGCGTCAATTTGCTCGCCCAGATGATAGGTGTTATGCAGTACCAGCACGTGCTCGCGGTCATAACCTAGCTTGCGTTGCTGGATATGGTCAAGCTGCCGAAACACTACCACAGTGCTGATAATGAGCATAATAGAAATACTAAATTGTAGTACCACTAGTGTACTTCTCAGCCAGTTACTTTTGGCACCACCACTTAGCTTTCCTTTGAGTACCACTGCTGGGCGGAAGGCTGATAAAAAGAAAGCTGGATAGCTGCCCGCCAGCAAACCAACACTCAGGGCTACGAGTAAAGCCACTGGCAAATAATACCACTGTCCGACATAATCCAGCCGGATTTGTTTATCAGCCAAATCATTAAAGTAAGGCAGGGCAAATTCAGCCAGTAGTAACGCTAACGCCAATGAGAGCAAACTAATAATCACAGCCTCTAATAAAAACTGGCGGATAAGCTGCTGCCGAACCGAACCCAGTGCCTTACGAATACCAACTTCTTTGGCTCGTCCGGCTGAGCGAGCCGTTGCCAGGTTCATGAAGTTGAAACAAGCAATCAGTAGTACAAATAGTGCTATGAACGAAAAGATATAAACATAACGAATATCGCCGTTGGCCTGCAACTCTATATCCAAATCAGAGTAGAGATGAATATCCGTAAGGGGTTGCAAATAGTAGTGAAAATAGTTGCCTGCTTCCAGAAATTCTTCGTAGCTAGCATTGGTGTATTTTTCAAGTTGTGGAACAGCGTAAGAGACAAAGGTTGCTTGAATCTTTTCATCTAAAGCAGCCACGTCGGTGTTCTCTCTCAGTACAAAGTAGGTATGAAAATTATTACTGAGCCACTCTTCGCTGCGGCTTTCCCCTCGAGTCGCCATAGAAAGCATCATGGTAAATGGTATATGCGAGTTGGTAGGGAAGTCTTCGTATACTCCTGTTACCTGGTACGGTGTTTTTCTGCTGCCCAAGAGTAGGGTTTTTCCCAAAGGGTTGCTATTGCGCCAATCGCTGCCAAAGTATTTTTCGGCCGAGGTGGCGTTGATGATAAGCGAATTAACCTCGGTGAGTGCTGTAGCGGTATCGCCTAGTAGTAGGGGAATATCAAATACGTTAAAAAGTGTAGAATCGGCAAAGGCTACTTCTACTTCTTTATATGGCTTATCATCATAAAATACGGTGTATTCTCCCTGAGTCCTGAACCGTACGGTTTCTTCTATCTCAGGATATACATCTTTAAACACCCCTGCCATAGGAGCGGGACTCACAGCAAATTCGCCCTGCTGCCCACCCATTTGAAAATCCAGATAGGAGCGGTAAATACGATCAGCTTTAGTGTGGTAGCGGTCGTAGCTGAGTTCGTTCAGTACGTAGGCTACAATTAGTAAACAGGTAGCCAAGCCAATAGCCAACCCAATAATGTTGATTAGCGAGTAAAACCGCTGTTTTACTAAATTCCGGAAGGTGACCTTGAGGTAGTTTTTTAGCATAGTTTGCTCAATTAGTAGGGGCTGCCCCGCAGTGTGCAATGAACAATTAGCAATGAGAATCAGGTAGCTCAAGAATCACACAAATTCATTGTGGATTGGCACTCTGCACATTGCTAAATGTACATTGTTCATTGACAATAGTGTGCCAATTGAAAATTATACTTTTTCAGCCGGTATTGGTCGTTTAGTAGGCCGCACATTGTTCGTAAACGGACACATTTGTTCGGAGTTGAACATCAACCTTTAGATAACAGGCATAAAAAAGCCCAGTCAATTAGCTGACTGGGCTTTCGCAGGAGTAGTTATAATCTATGGGAACTAGTAGTTGTTTACCTCTTTGTAGTACGAATAATCATCATTATACAAAGCAATGGTATATTGACCAGGCCGCAATTCTTTTAAATTGATCTTTTTATTGTAATCTTGTTGGCCCAGTACTTCCTCCGAGTAGAGTACATCGCCCCCTGTACTTAAGACCGCCAGTTTCAAGGAGGTGGCAGCTACATTATTGAAAGCAACGTGTACCGATGTAGGTTCTGACTTCAGTCGAACAACAACCGGAGTAAATGACCGATAAATTTCGCTTTTATCCTCACGAACGCTACCATCTAATCCAACAGTAAAAGGCTTGCGCAGTTCACCAGTTTTGCTCTCTAGCGTCAGCGTATATTTTCCAGGTTCCATTTGAGAGAAATTGTAGCGTTTGGCGTGCTGCTCTTCACTGCTAACAGTTTCCTCGTATACTGTCTTGCCTGCTTTATTAAGTACTTTGATAGTGGCTGGGGCATTGGCAGTCAGGTTCCAGTCCCGAACAACAACCGTAGCGTATTGGCCACTAAGGGAGATAGAAATATCAGCATCAATAGTTTCTAGAGCGTTGCTAGCCACAGCACCTAAACTCATGCATCCGATTGCAGTAGCCAGTACTAACTTCTTCATTGTTATCATGTTTTTCTTCATTTTTTTGGGAATGAGTTGTTCAAAATTTGATGACGCAAAATTATTAACATTTATATTTTGATTATAATTATAGTTATTCAATATCTCTCCTTTTATTACACGTAATAAAAGGACTACATGCCTCAATTTTCGCTCTTAGTCAGCAAAAACGCACCCTCAAGATTTAGCCTGGTTTTATTCGAAAATTACGGTAGATGATGTATGTTGTTAGGTACAGTGAAATGTTGGCTGATGAGCACTCGTAAAAAGTGGAAAAATACTCTGAAGCCTTACGCAGCAGCCAAATGTAGAATGGTACATGCCCCCTCGTTTTTTTTCTTGACATTATTTTGCTGCAAAAATTACTTGCCGCTCAAAAATGTCCTGAGTAACAGCAGAATGCCGGATATAACGGTACGTATTTTTTGTTTTGCATTATAAATTCCCAATAAATTATTGATAAGCAGAATATAATTCCTAGTAATAAAATTTGCCTGCTCAGGTAGAGCGTGTAAATTTATCTGTTTAATCACATGCATCATGCTACGAACCTTCACTTACTCTCTTCTTTCCTTTTTGTTAATCATTACCCTCAGTTGTCAACAGCAAACCCCCGCTGACCTGATCGTTCGTAACGGAACTATTTACACCGTGAATGAAGCTCAACCCCAAGCTGAAGCCGTAGCCGTGGTAGACGGTAAAATTGCCTTTGTGGGTAGTGCCGCTGAGGCCGAAAACTGGATTGGCGACGAAACTCAGGTATTAGACCTAGATGGAAAAACCATGACCCCCGGCTTTATTGAGGGGCATGCTCACTTTCTCGGAGTAGGTGAAAATAAGATGAACCTCGATTTACTAGCTATCCGTAGTTTTGAAGAAATAGCTTCTATGGTAGCTGCCGCGGCTGCCGAGGCTCGACCGGGAGTATGGATTACCGGCCGGGGCTGGCATCAGGATAAATGGGACTCGCTACCGGGCGAAATGATAAAGGGCTTTCCCACCCACGATCTGCTGAGCGAGGCTGCGCCTAATAATCCGGTTTACCTTCGTCATGCCAGCGGCCACGCGGCTATTGCCAACCAAAAAGCGATGGAATTGGCCGGGGTAATGAACATCAAGCGGGAAGGTGCTCAACTGGGTGAGGTCGCTGGCGGTGAAGTATTCCGTGATGAACTGGGCAATCCTACCGGAGTATTCAATGAGAATGCGATGGGGTTGGTCACCCAGCATATCCCGACCCGCACACTGGAGAGTTATTTGCGGGCGGCCGGGTTAGCGAGGG
>CAKZYJ010000117.1 GCA_937884755.1 uncultured Flammeovirgaceae bacterium | reverse complement strand
CTGAAAGTTTTGCACTAAAAGTGCATAGTTTCAACTAACAATTGAGACCAATGAACACTCACCTTTCGGGCTTTGCTTGGTAAATACTGAGGATACTGATCCGCTTTTTGCTAATAGCCAAACTTATCAGCCAGTGTATTTCCCCGAAGGAATGGCAATTAATATTTTACCTAATACCGATAAGCCTTATCTACCCTGGACTTTCCGTTTGCCCTTCCGAGGGCCAAAAAAGAAATCGGATGAGCCTCGTAACCACGCTAACGGCCTTCGGCAACTGACCCAAGCTACCTTTGGCATTCCAGCTACAAAAGTTGAAGACAATTTTACTGCATTCTTCCGGCCGCACCCGCAAGTGGCTTTTGAAGTAAGCCCGAAACCATCGCTCACGCTGGAGTTTGACCACCGCAAACAGGGAAAGAGCCAGCATTTAGAGGCGTTGGGGGTTAGCATAGAGTATTAATAGCCCACAGAATTAGGTATATTCAGCTTACTTAGCCAACGTACTACACAATCTATTTGCTGATGAATACTCAAAACCCATTTACCAACTCTGCCCTTACTACCATACTGGTTGTCTCTGATATGAGTGAGGCCAAAGCCTTTTATGTAGACGTGCTAGGAGCCTCCGTCTACCGCGAATACGGTGGCGACTCTATCGTGCTGGAGTTTTTAGATAACTGGCTATTGCTGGTCACTGCGGGCGGGCCTACCGAAGATAAGCCCAATACGCATTTTACCCCTCCGGCCGATAAAAACTGGGTGAGCCACGCCTTCACCATCCGGGTAGAAAACTGCCAGGAATCGTACGAGATACTAAAAGAACGGGGTGCTGAGTTTATTACTCCGCCCTTTAATCGAGGGGCTGAAACCCGATGCTTCTTTCACGACCCAGATGGACACCTGTTTGAAATCAGTGAGTATCGTCAATGAGCAAAAAGTATTTGTGATACCCCTTCGTTTCTCATGCCAGCATTACTTACCAAATGTTAATTGATTTGACCGCTCCCCTACCGACCTTTAGGGAGTAGATGAACTAATTGATTAACCTCTATGAAAGATTCAAAAGTACTACTAACCGGGGTATCAGGATTTTTAGGTTCGCATACGGCTATTCAGCTACTAGAAAAAGGCCACGCGGTAGTGGGTACGCTGAGAGACCTCCGACGGGCGGATGCTATCCAAGAAATCATTACTCAACATACTTCCCACATTGACCAGCTAACATTAGTGGAAGCTGATCTAAGCGACGAAAATGTCTGGAACGATTTAATGACGGGAATAGACTACGTTCAGCATATTGCTTCGCCCTTCCCGAGGGTGTTGCCCAAAAAGGAGGAAGATCTTATTCTTCCGGCCAAAAAAGGAACATTGAGTATTATGCAGGCGGCCGCCGCTAAAGGAGTAAAAAGGGTAGTGATTACCTCTTCTTCCGGAGCCATCGTATACGGAAAATCCAAACAGCAGCGCAGCGGGCAATTTGACGAATCCACCTGGACTAACGTGGCTAACAAACAGGATAGTACTCCTTACTTTCGGAGTAAAACCATTGCCGAAAAAGCCGCCTGGGATTTTATTGCACAGGATACCTCAGGGTTGGAGCTGGCTACGGTCTGTCCGGGAGCCATACTGGGACCGGTGTTGGAAGATGACTTCGGTACCTCGGCTAACATCGTAATTAAAACAATAGACGGCAGCACTCCGGCTCTTCCCAATATCGGCTTCGATATGGTAGATGTTCGTTCGGTGGCTGATCTGCTCATCCGAGCCATGGAATCACCCCAGGCCGCCAACCAACGCTACGTAGGTTCAGCGGGCTTTCTGAAGTTTAAAGATGTAGCCCGAATTCTCAAGGAGGCTTATCCTAAACGAAAAATACCGTCAGCCACCCTGCCTAACTTTGCCGTTCGTTGGTTCTCTAACATTGATAAGTCGCTAAAACCCATCCTGATTGATTTGGGGGTGGAACGAAAAGTGGATAACACCAAAGCTAGGAAAGAGCTAAATTGGGAACCGATTGACAATCGCGAAGCAGTATTGTCCTGTGCCGAGAGCGTTATTGAGTTAGGAATTGTAAAATAGAATACGATGGAACAGCTTCGGAATGCTCTCAGCTTTGGGAGCATACTTCCGCCCGAACGTATTGAGTACATACTCACTCACTTTCGTGAAAAGAACCTGAAGACAAACGAAGACTTTCTCAGTCAGGGTAGTGTCTCTCACGAGATTGGTTTTGTAAACCACGGAATCATTCGGGTATACGCTCTGAGAAAAGATGGGGAAGAGGTAACTAAGTACTTTGTTCGGCAGAACCAGTTTGTAGTGGATTTAGAGAGTTACTACACACTGAAGCCCAGCGAAAGTGCTTTGCAAGCGGTAGTTGATACGCAGATATTCGCAATTCGCCGAGAGGTTTGGGAACGGCTAAGCGAAGAGATACCCAAGTTGTACATTCTTACCAAAAGCCTGACCGAGGCTACGCTGCTGAACAAAATCAAGGATAACGATTTTCTGAACTTTGGCACTGCACTGGAGAAGTACCAGGAATTTCTCCGGCAGTATCCCGACTTAGCTCAGCAGGTTCCTCTTCAGCACATTGCCTCCTACCTCAAAATTACCCCCCAATCATTAAGCCGCATCCGGAAAAACCTCATGAGCAATCAGTAGTAAGCGACTGAATTTCAAGATAAACGGTTAGCTTTGTGCCTGTTTCTTTAGTTATTATTCTGATATGCATAGATTTCTGATTTGCGGCTGGTTGCTTTATGGTGGGCTGGTTGTACAGGCTCAAAACACTGAAAGTATGGCGCTTCCGTACCGGCAAATACCGGACTACCCGGAGGATTACTCTTCTGGAAATATTCTCTCCCGTCTGATTGATGGTCTGGGTTACCGCTACTACTGGGCTACCGAAGGACTGACCGGAAAAGATTTGGTGTATTCCCCCAGCGAAGGTGCCCGAAATCTACTGGAAACCCTCATCCATATCTATGACCTGTCCGAAACCATTGTGAACGCGCCTCAATACTTACCGAACGTACGGCCTACCAACCGGTCAGAGCTACCGTTTGACACGTTACGTCATCGTACGCTAACGAATTTGCAACGCACTAGTAAGCTTTGCCTGGGCAAAAGTGCCGATGAGGTAGCGGAGTTTTCAATGGTATTTCAACGAGGAGAGCAAAGTAGTGAATTTCCTTACTGGCATATGATTAATGGCCCTATTGCTGATGCTCTTTATCATACCGGTCAGATTGTTATGCTACGGCGAGCGGCCGGTAACCCGATAAACCCTAAAGTAAACGTATTCACTGGAAAGACAGGCCAATAGTAGTTAGCTATTGGCTAACGGCTTGTTTGTGAACGGTGGAAGTATAGAATTCCTGGACGTACAATACGTGAGGTAGGGTGAGGACAGAAATCAGAATAAAAAACAGCAAATAGGGCGACTGAAACAGGGCAAACTGCGTATTCAGTAGAAAAATTACGACAAAAATAACGAGCGTAGAAAGACTTAATGGCAGCGCAGTTTTCGCAAACTTTATCGCTGAGAAAGAGCGGCGGTACGTCCGTAACTTTTGAATCTCAATCCTAACCGAAATGAGAGAGTGCCATAAGCCAAAGTAAATAGCAAAGCTCACCAACAACGGAGTAAAGTACGCTAGCGCAGCAATAAGCCCTAAGTTTATCAGCTCCCCCACAAACTCTCGCTTCTGCATCTGTCCCTGTGCGTAGAATACAACAAACAGGCCAACATTGGTAAAAAATAGCAACCCGAGCAAATACGGAATAAGATCCAGGTAGGGAAGTATTACTACCAGCAAACTCGGAAATAACTCATCCAAAATAAGCCAGCTTTCGTCCCAGTTTAGCAAAATAATGCAGCATAACGTATAACTTCCCCACAGCATGTAGCTGGCAATCTTCAGCCAATGGTGCTGCGACATCCGTAAGTAAAGCAACTGCGATTGCCCAAAGTGATACGTAGATATTACAATAAAGACCAATAAGCTTAACTGCGGAAGAAAGTACCACAATACGGTATAGATAACGCCGAGAACAATATAGGTCAGCAAAAACGTGCGATAGGTAAATTTCTTTCCTTTGCTAAATTGATCTAGTAAATGGTCAGTAGCTCCGTGGGGGACGCCGATCATTAAGATAATCAGTGTAAAGAGTACTAATTCAATCTGCTGAAGAAACTGAGGAAACACAAAACCCAACAAAGCTACCAGTAGTGTAACCAAGGCCACCGATCCGTAGTAAAAATCGCCTAGGGTATTAGTAGGAACGGTGGAAGACCAGTGTTGCATGCTTAGGTTAAGTGTCTTATGCTATAACTACATTGTTCACACAAATTGTTATGAAACTTAAACAGTTTGTACGAATAACTTAGTAACTCTACTATTTTTACTATAATACAGTGTCAGTACCTAACCACGTAGTAATTCTAGGATGCGGCCGCAGCGGCACATCCATCTTTGGTGAATTATTTGATCACCTGCCGGATTACCGCTACTATAGCGAACCATCTTTCTCCGAGGTAGTAGATTTTAATTACTCACAACCCGTAGCTATGAAAGTGCCACGGGAAAGTGAAGGGTTTTTGCCGGATGCCGGACTTTCGTTTCCGCTAAAGATTCTATTGGAGAGAGTTTCGTCTCCCTTGCAGTTCTACTGGCAGGTTCGCCATCCGCTGGATACTATTTGTTCGCTTAAGGTTGGGATCTCCCGCAATTGGGGGCACCACCCTAAGCCCCCCGATTGGCAGGACTGGCTCAACCGTCCGCTACTCGAACGTTGTGCGCATCATTGGAATTATATTAACACAGTGGGTTATCAGCAGGTAGCCGAGCACGTTACCGTTACCCGCTTTGAAGATATGCTGAAAGATTCGCTGGCTTTTGCCCAATCTATTAGTGAGCAGGTAGGACTAGACATTCGGCAGAACGAGCCATATTTACGACAGTGGGCGAATCGGGTACAGAATAAAAATAACAATCAGTTTGTAGAGGCCGAAACGTCACGCCCCTACTCTACCAAAGACCATTCGGTAAAAATAGCACGGTGGAAGGAAAACCTTAGCCCCACTGAAGTAACCCAGATTCTTCCCTTAATTCGAGATACTGCCGAAAAATTCGACTACGACCTATCGGATGTAGGATAGAACGGATGACGATATTCTTTCATTTCCTGGGTATCCATATCAGTTTTTGTTCAGGTTCACTGACAATACCTCTTCCGAAGTGGAGTGTTTACCCAAAGAAAGGTAACGGAATGTTGGGGCTGTTCTGAAGTTTCTTTAAGAATTTCGGCTTGATTTTGCGGAGGAAGTGTGGCTCGGTAAACCGGATACCTAGGTAAAGGCGAACCTGGCTGGTACGACTTACAAACTGCCATCCTTCTACATCGGATATGGTGTAATCAGAGGAGACGTAAACTCCGGTATACCATCGGCTACAGTCATACCCTATGGCTCCCCTTATATCGTACGTTGGTTCAATAGCAAATCCCCGCTTTTCGGTTTCCTCAAAATAGTACACGTTTTGAAACCCTAAGCCCGTTAGACCAAATGCGTGCGCAAAAAAATTGCGGTACACCAACGTAGCACTGTATCCCATCATGGTAGTCAGAGAATACGCCTCTACCTTGGTTAATTTTCGTACCGGATCGTCTACCAACAAATTAGCATCGGGCAGTATGTTGCTTTCCGAAGCGATTTTCTTGTACGAAAAATCGCCGGAAAGCAGCAAGCTACCTCCACTTTTTCGCTGTCGCATACCTTGGTTAAAGGGGAAGCTCAGTGAGAATTGCTTGCCTGAAGGCAGGTAGGTAACGGTAGTCTGTATTTTCTTAATTTGCGTATCGCGCAGATACTGATCCGGGTCGGCATTCGGATCAAATTCATTGCTAGCCTGAATAAATCCCTGATAGTTTTGGTAGATACCATCGAACAACCAATTGCGAGCGAATATTGACCCCTGAAAGTCAAACCTATCTATTTCCTCACCTTTTAAAGACGGAGATACCGGCACAAGAATATTAAAACCAATATTCCACAGAAATCCACCCACGCCAACGTAGTTCCGGTGCCAGGGAGTGAAGAAAAACCGCTGGTTCTGCTGGTTATTTCGTACGCTGAGATGCAACCCCTTCTGTACCAGTAATACTCGCAGGTTTAGCGTGTCGGGAAATTTCTGAATGTAAGTAGAATCGTAACTTCTCTGGCAATGTACCGATGAGGTAATTCCTAACAATAGGAATAGCACTACTGCGGCGAATTTTCTACTGCACAGAGGTTTCATAGTGACGATCTACTTACTCAAGTAAGGCTGGATATAATGCCTACCTTGTTAGGCCTGATTCTCTTCATTAGAATGAATACCCGACAGTATTGTTCGGATGCCGTTAGCATCTTCCATCCACCGGTACATATTTTCTTCATTCTGCTCTTCCAGCCAAACTTTAAACTGCTGTAGCTCATCAATATAAGCCGATAATGACTGGCTTACATTCTGGGCATTCTGTATGAAAATAGGTGCCCACATGGAAGGATTGCTCTTAGCTAATCGTACAGTAGAAGAAAATCCGCTACCTGCCATTTCAAAGATGCTTTGCTCATCTTTTTCCTTCGCCAACACTGTATTGCTCAGGGCAAATGAACTGATGTGACTTAGATGAGATACGTAAGCAATATGACGGTCGTGATCTGCGCCATCCATATAACTGATTTGCATTCGCAATCTGTTCCTGAAAATATTCTCGATGATCTCCAGAGCGTCAACGTCTGACCGTTCTCTATCACAAATGATCATTTGCTTGCCAATAAGTAGCTCATTAAAGGCAGCAACCGGACCGGAACGCTCAGTTCCGGCAATGGGATGCCCCGCGACAAACCGGCTCCGGCGAGGGTGGCTATCCACCACCTGGCAGATACATTCTTTGGTTGAACCCAAATCGACCACCACCGCTCCATCAGTAATCAAATCTAGTACCTGAGGAAGCATCTCTACAATAGTGTCAACCGGTACGGCTACAACAACCACATCGGACTGCGCCACTGCTTCCGTCAGCGGTAAAATTTTATCGGCAATACCCAAAGCAAGAGCCTGAGCAGCATGCTGACGAGAGGTATCTACTCCGATAATTCGCACTCCGGGTAGTCTCTCCTTCAACGCTAACGCGGTAGATCCACCCAACAATCCCAATCCGATAATGCTGATGTTCATGATTTTCACTGATGAGACGCTATACGTTCTACAGCCTCTTGTAATCTTGGCTGCGAAACGCACAAAGAAAAGCGAAGATACCGATTTCCCTGGCTTCCGAAAATATGTCCCGGAGTAATAAATACGTGGTGTTGCTGTAAAATTCGTTCGCTAAATGACTCAGCACTTTCTTCGCGCTCGGGAATTTGCGCCCAAACAAACATTCCTTGTTGCCCAGTATCTGCTCGGCACTCCAGCATTTTGGCTAACTCAAAAGTAATGGCCTGCCGCTTCCGGTATTCTTTATTCCGCTGCTGATGCCATTCTTCGGAATTACGCAATGCCTGCACCGCCGCCAGTTGCACCGCTTTGAACATGCCCGAATCTACGTTGCTTTTAATTTTGATGATTTCGTTTAAGTAATCAGCAGCCCCGGCAATCCACCCAACGCGCCAACCGGCCATATTATGAGATTTACTCAGCGAGTGTAACTCAATCGCTACTTCTTTGGCCCCTGATATCGATAAAATGCTAAGTGGTTTATCTTGATTCAACACCAATGCGTAGGGGTTATCGTGGCAAATCAGGATGTTTCTTTCCCGGCCAAAAGCGATTAGTCGTTCAAATATTTCAGCGGTAGCAGCAGTGCCGGTAGGCATATGCGGATAGTTGCACCACAGCAGCTTCAC
>CAKZYJ010000116.1 GCA_937884755.1 uncultured Flammeovirgaceae bacterium | reverse complement strand
TTGAGGTCCCAAGAAATAAAAAAGTCGGAAGAATAAATCTTCCGACCATGACTGGGCACTGACCCGCCTTTTTTTTGCCCCAACCCATGCTATCTTTTTTTCGTGATAATTAGCACGCGCTGGGCTAGCTCAACGCAGCAGAAACTGAACGACATATGGAATACAAAGACTACTATAAAGTGTTGGGGGTGAGCAAAACGGCTTCACAAGATGAGATTAAGAAGAAGTACCGAAAGCTAGCCGTAAAGTACCACCCCGACAAGAATAAAGGCGATAAAGCCAAAGAGGAGAAATTTAAGGAGATTACCGAGGCCTACGAAGTACTGAAAGACCCTGAGAAGCGTAAGCAGTACGACGAACTGGGTGAGAACTGGAAGTACTATCAGCAGCAAGGAGCTAACGGTGGCTACCGAGGCGGCAGCCCGTTCGGAGGCCAGGGAGGCCGCACTGAATTTGACGGTGACTTTTCAGACCTCTTCGGTGGCGGCGGTGGTTTCTCCGATTTCTTCGAGAGTTTCTTTGGAGGCGGTGGTTCCGCCGGACGTACCCGGACCGGAGGCTCGGCCGCCACGCGGGGCGGTGATATTCAGGCGAGTGTCTCTATCTCGCTGGAAGATGCCTACGAAGGCGGTACCCGCCTGATTAACCTCAACGGTACCCGGCTTCGGATGAAACTGAAACCCGGTATTGGCGACGGGCAAACCCTCAAGATTAAAGGGAAAGGTCAGCCCAGCATTCACGGCGGACCGGCCGGAGACCTATTTCTGACCGTAGAAATTGATAAGCATCCTCGCTTTGAACGCAAAGGAAACGACTTGTACGTTACCCAACCCGTTGATATGTATATCGCTACTCTGGGCGGTAAAATAGGCATTAAAACACTGAAGGGCAGCACCGTGAATGTTACAATTCCTAAGGGTTCCGATAGTGGCAAGACCCTACGACTGAAAGGACTGGGCATGCCTAACTACGATAGACCCGGCCAGAGCGGTAACCTGTTTGTGCAATTGAAGGTGGTTACCCCCAAAAAGCTAACGGCTGAGGAGGAGGAACTGCTCAAGAAGTTACAGAAGATGCGTAGTGGTTCCTTCAGCTACGCCTAGTAGCCACTACTCGTGCGGGTGTTGCTCGTAATGCTGCCGTAACAAATCTTTTCCGTAATCATTTCCGTTCGGAGTGCGCACTATGGCGTGAATGTGCTGGGGATGCGGATCAGTTCCGTACAATTGCCGAGTAGCCACTGGCTTCTGATGATCAAACTCGATGAGCAACACCGGGCTGTGGACACGGTAGTAGTACACCGAATTTTCTTCGCTCCCACCAATCCAGGCAAACCAGGTATCATTAAGGTGCTGAGCAACCTCATCCATCTTAATATTAGCGTGCCCATCATCCATATTGCTAATATAAAGTTGAACGAGCGATAGCAATTGCTCTTTTTGATCCTCAGTAAAGGAAGATACCGGTGCGCCGGCGTAGTCCAGCACTACATTGTCTTTAAAAGCCTCAGTAAGGTTGTTGTTTCCTTCTTTGGATACCTCGATTACGGCCTGATTTCTTTGGGTATCATCCAGCGATTGAAGCAATTTTATCCCAGCATTCTGTTCATCCTGAAGTATTGCGATTCCCTCATATTTTCCCGTTTCGGCAATAACCGGTTCGGAGCCGATAAACAGCGGGGACATTACAACCTGATCGCCGAGTACGAAGTAGTTGATGATTAGATGATGCCCATCAATTTGCCACCCCCAGGGTTCCGTACTTGACGGTTCACCCATCAAGGTAATCCAGTAGAGCCACTCCCCGTATTCCTTAAAATTGTTATTGATCTCACCCAAGGTATGGTTGAGCTTCATAATGTCTTTACTCAGTTGGAGACCTTTAGCACTCAACGAAGCATCCATCAGCGCAAAGGCGGCCTGTCGCTGCTGCTCCGACATTTCCTCGAAACTCACCCCTTGCCGGATGTAGAAGTGCTGATTCATCCACTTTCGCCATTCATCATCATCTACTGAAAAAGCTGCTTTTTCCCGCTGTTCATCGCTTAGTACTTCTAAAAAAGCAACCGCCGCATCCCGCATCGGTTCGGTACTCACTCCGGTAGAACGAATCTCAAACAGCCCTTCCTGCACTTCACCATCAGTGGTGATACCAACAAAAGGTTTGGCTAATCCTCTTTTCTCATTTTCGGCCGACATCTTTTTAAATCGCTCGAAACGCTCCTGATCGGTGATTTGAGCAAGCAGCGGTAGGGTAAAAGCGAGCAAAAGTAATCCGGTTAAACTAAAGCTCGCCGGTATTGTGGCCCTAAGGCTGGTAGTCGGTTGCTTTTTCATTTTGCCTTAGGATTTTAGTTTTTCGTTGAAAAACTCAATGGTTCTCTCCCAGGCTAGTTTAGCAGCCTCTTCATCGTAGCGGGGAGTGGTATCGTTATGAAAACCGTGGTTCGCTTCTTCGTACATGTAAGCAGAGTACTCCTTATCATGTTCTTTCAACGCTGCTTCGTAGGCAGGCCAGCCTTCGTTCACGCGCTTATCCAACTCCCCAAAATGCAACAGCAACGGAGCCTGGATTTGGGGTACTATATCCGGCGAGGGTTGCCCCCCGTAAAAGGGTACTGCCGCGTCCAGTTCTGGTACCTGTACCGCCATCATATTGGAAATCCAGCCCCCGAAGCAGAAGCCAACTACCCCTACCTTTCCGGTACAGTCCGGGTGTTCATTTAGATAATCATGGGCGGCGATAAAGTCTTCCAACATCTCGTTCCGGTCGCGCTGCCGTTGTAAAGTCCTTCCTTCGTCGTCCGTTCCCGGATAGCCACCCAGCGGGGTTAAGGCATCCGGAGCCAAGGAGATAAACCCAGCTAAGGCGGCTCGGCGGGCTACATCCTCGATGTGAGGGTTTAGTCCTCGGTTTTCGTGTACTACCACAATACCCGGTAGCTTACCACTGGCATCGGCTGGTTTGGAAAGCAAACCCTTTATTGTCCCGCCTCCTTTAGGAGAATTGTATTCAATAAACTCTGATTTCAGCCGGGGGTCATCCTGCCACACCTGAATCTTGTTTTGATAATCAGGCATGATAAAGCTCAGCAGTGAGGTAACCGTGATGCCCCCCACGGCATACTTGGATAGCCGATCTAGAAACTGTCGGCGCTCCAGGCGGTTGTGGGCGTAATCGTCGTAGAGGTCAAATACCTCCTGGCTAATGTCTTCTTTTCTGATTTCTTTCATTATTCTTTTGGTTAGGTGTATAGCAAGAAAAAGTTTCCACTTTCCTATCTACTTTGAGCTGCTAGCCATTCTATGATGGTAGTTGGCCGTACATTCAGTTTTACCAGTGAGCCGTCCGCATCCCGTCGGCACTCGTTGGCGTGACAGTAAATCCAGGACCAATGGCCGGGATAGTGAAAATCTTTTCCGCCAAAGAAGCCGGTAATATCCACCACATGATCGTACAACGAAAGATAGACGTTTTCAGCTCCAGCCGCTTTCAATCGCTTGTAAACCGGTATCACTGTTTGGTTGGCCACGGTAACGTTATCATCTTTAGCGTGAACGAACCACATGGGTATGTTTTTGATGCTTGCTAGCTGTTCATCGGTAATGTACTCCGACGAATACGCCAACGCCGAGGGAAAAGCCGCCGCAAAGTATTCCGGATGCAGCAGCAGTAACTTCAGCGTCATATAACCACCGTTGGAGCAACCGCCTACATAAATCCGGTCTTGATCAATGTTCGGGTTCGCATCCATGTATTCCTGAATCAACGCCATTAGGGCTTCGTTGTAAATATCATTTTTATCACCGGTCGTCAAACCTCCTTCACCGTTATCCATCCAGTAAGTGGGGGCTTGTGGCACTAGTACGTAGGCCCCGCCGAGCAGGGACTGAATCTCATCCGAAGCGTAGTTGGCCGCCCGGTTGGCAATCAGCGGAATACTGGGGTCGGTACCACCCTCTCCCCCACCGTGCAGCCAGATCAGCAATGGTAACTTTTTGTTGGTAGTTTCGGGGGCGTAGGAAGCATAAGACATTGTTGGCATACCCTGGTAACTAAACTTTCCACTCAGGTCAAAGCGATCAATGAGGGGCATAATTCGATTTGCTTCCTGATCCCAGCTTTGGTTTGTAACAGTGTTCGTAATTGTCAGAGAATAATTCACCCAGTTGTTGCCCCGGCACTTTTCGTTCTGGGTGTACTGAATAGGCGAACTTAACGGCAAATTGGGTGCTACTTCCAGTACCAGCGTAACGTGATTTTCCCCGGCAGTCACGTTACCCTCCTCGTCGGAAGCGTAAGCATACACTACCCGTCGCTTACCCAATGCCTGCTCAGCTGGCAGGTCGGTACATTCGGTTTTCCTTTCTACCGAGACTTCATAGTCGTGATGGTTGGGAGATGTTACACTTTCATCCACCGGAAGAATGACTTTGTTGACCGCCGGGCCCCAATCGAAGCCTTCAATAATGACAGCATATTCATTACTAGCCAGTGGGCGATTGGGATTGCCTAGATCGTAGGAAGCATAAAGTGGGGAGCAAAAGCTACCTCCGAGCAAAGTCAATATCAGGAGAATTCGGTTGATCATAATGGAGGGTTATTGTTTTATTGTTTAAGTTAAGAATCGGTTCGTAAAATCATCTTTAAAGGCTCGGCCAATCGGGATGATGATCTGCTCTTGCAGGTAAATCTGATTACCGACTACTTTCATAATCTTCGCTGAGTTTACAATATACGATTTATGCACCCGCACAAACTGATAGGTGTCCAGGGTTTCTAACCAGTATCGCAGTGGCTCGGACGACAACAACTTTTTGCCCGAGGTGAAGAGTTCGGTATAGTCTGCATCGGATTTAATGTAGATGATATCGTCTACCGAAACCCTGATGTGTTCGTAACCGGATTTGATAAAAATTTCGCGGGGAGCCAGAGATACTTCTTTGGGCTCCGGGGAAAGTTGTTCAACAGAACCACGGACGGGAACTCGGGAAACTGCTTTTACAAAGCGTTGAAAGGAAAAAGGCTTGAGCAGATAATCAACCACATTAAACTCGTAGCTCTCAAGTGCATAATCTGCAAAAGCAGTGGTCAGAATTACTGGCGGCAGGTTGGGGACGGATTTTAGTAGATCGATGCCGGAAATCTTGGGCAGATGAATATCCAAAAATATCAAGTCTACCGGTTCTGATTTCAGATACTCCATGGCCTGAATGGCATCCGAAAAGGTAGCCCGTAACTGCAGCGACCCATTGTCTTCAATAAACTTTTTGAGAATGCGCTGGGCCGGGGGCTGATCTTCAATGATAATACAGTTCATGCCGGACTTTCTGGGTTAGCTGCATGGTTAGATACACCTCAAATTGGTTGTCTTTCTCCTCAATGGTTAGCGAATGGGCGTTGGGATAGAGAAGTTGTAGGCGCTTTCTCACGTTCTCCAACCCGATACCGTGGGCCAGGTTTTCGGTATTGGCCACCGGATGAAAGTTATTCTTACAGGAGAAAGTAAGTTCGCCTTCTTCAGAAAGCTCCAAGGCAATATCAATCCGAATATTATCCGATTGCCCCGACTGGCTATGCTTAAAAGCATTTTCAATAAACACAATCAGAATTAACGGAGCAATCTGATAATCGGGCTGATTTACCTCTACCGAAAAGTTAACCTCGCCCCGCTCCTCAATCTGCATCTCGTATAGTTGAGTGAAATTTTGCAGTTGTTCTACTTCTTTGGCCAAAGGCACGTACTTCTCCTTACACTCGTACAGCATATACCGCAACACCGAGCTAAGTTTCAGAATGATCTCGGGGGTTTTGGGCGAAAAATCAATAGCGTAAGAATACAGATTATTAAGGTTATTAAACAGGAAGTGAGGATTGATCTGAGACCGTAAAAACTTTAATTCACTTTCTTTAATTGTGCTTTTCAGTAACTCTACTTCCTGTTGCTTTCGGAGGGCATCCCAGGCAAATTTAAAGCCGGATAATACCGTGATAACGGGCAGTACACCCCATAAACTGAAGAAAACTCCTAGAAAGCGTTGCCCCCGGGTATCGGGAAAATAGATTTGCTCAATAACCGCTTCTTCCAGAATGATCACCACCCCAATAACCACCACCGTCCAGATTACAAATGGCAGAGGTTTATTACGGTACAAGAACTTAGGAAGTAGCAAATAATTGATGACCAAGGCTGCCAGGGCGTAGGTGAGGAAGAATACTACCTGATAAGATTCGATTTGCGGGTTTCGACGGTCGTAAGAATAAAAGATAAATACCACCACATGCAGTAGCACCTGAAAGATAACTTCTTTATAAGGTATCGATCGCCCGGTATTTCGTTGAGCAACACCCCGAACGGATGTTCCCCGGTGGTCGGCATCGCTGGTCAAACCAGAAACAGGCTCCTTTTGGGCGTCCGCCTCAGGCGGATTGGTGGCACCCTGTTGGACAGATTCTTGTAAGTCGGGAATAATTTGTGAAACAAAACGCTTAGACGACATATTCCAAAGATAAGCATTCTGACAGCGCAAAGTAACCTTAAAAGACAAACTACCCATTTATTACCATCAACCGCAAATACACCCCGGTTAACAGCAATTTTACGGGTCACCGGATAAGATCGGTCGTTCACAGATTTTATTCCTCCTAATCTTATCAATACCCGTAATTGGTACTAACCAGTCGCTAACGTTTCATATTATATCTAATGACTAATTCTAATAAATTCTTTTCCTTTCTACTAAGCGCTATATTAAGTACTAGTGTGGCATGGGCTCAAAACGGAACAGTAACCGTTACCGGAGTTATCCAGGACGAAGCCAACCAGCAGCCGGTTGAATTTGCTACGGTGATGGTAGCCGATAAAGAAACCGGAGAGGCTATTACGGGGGCTACCACAACCGCCGAAGGCACCTTTAGTATTACCGTTAATTCTTCCAACGTCTATGTGGAAGTAAGCTTCATTGGCTACAAACCCCAAACCTTCCGGGATATTACCTTTGCCGACGGGATTGCCGATCTGGGAACCATCAAACTCATTGAGGATAGCCAGGCCCTGGATGAAGTAGTGGTACGAGCCGAACGTTCACGCACTGAATTTAAGCTAGACAAGCGAGTATTTAACGTCGGGCAGGACTTGACCAGTGCCGGAGCCAGCGCGCTGGAGGTGCTTAACAACGTACCCTCGGTGAATGTGAGCATCGAGGGAGTGATTAGTCTGAGAGGTAGTGCCGGAGTGCAAATTCTGGTAGACGGTAAACCATCGGTACTGGCCGACCAGCAGAGTAACGCTCTGGGAACCATCACCGCCGATATGATCGAGAGCATAGAAGTAATCACTAACCCCTCGGCCAAATACGACGCGGAAGGCACCTCGGGCATACTGAACATCATTCTGAAGAAGGAAGAAAAACGCGGACTGAACGGATCTATCTCACTCAATACCGGGGTGCCGGATAACCACAGTATCGGTGTCAGCCTGAACCGCAGAACTGAGAAATTTAACCTATTTACCCAACTCGGAGTGGGCTACCGCTCGCTTCCTGAGTTTTCCGAAACCATCAACCGCGATCTTACCAATAACACTATCGTAACCAGTGATGGTACTGAATACCGAAACGAAACCTTTTACAACGTCATACTCGGCACTGATTATTATATCAATCAGTACAACGTGATTACTTTGTCGGGTAATTTTGCCTACGAGGTAGAAAGCCAGCCTTCTCAGTACGACTTTAGTAGATTTATCAATTCCAATTTGGTTTCTCAGTGGCAACGGCGAGAAACTACCGAAGCTGGCAACCCCAAATACCAGTACGAATTGCAGTACGCCAAAGAATTTGAAGACAATGAAGATCACAAACTACTGTTAAGCGCTACGGGAAGGTTCTTCGGTAAAGACCAGGAGTCAGAATTTATCAACGTTCCAATACTAGGCGAAAACCAGTTTAACGACCAGCAAACCGAAACCGAATTCCAGCAGGCTGAATACACCTATAAACTGGATTACACCAAGCCGTTTACTGATAAAATAACCCTGGAAACCGGGGGGCAGTACCTGATTAACAGTGTGGGGAATAACTTTACTGTACGTGATCTGATAGAAGGTGAATGGGTAACCATTGATAGCCTCACCAACAACTTTGAATACAGCCAGGGGGTCTTAGGTGTCTACGGAACCGGAGCTTACGAAGACGACAAGTGGGGAGTGAAAGTGGGGTTAAGAGTGGAAAACACCGACCTCAGCACTTTACTGACCAACACCAACGAGTCTAACAATCAGAACTTCACCGACTTTTTTCCCACGTTTCACAGCTCGTATAAACTAGCAGAAAACCTTTCAATGCAAGCCGGCTATTCCCGCCGAATTTACCGCCCGCGTTTGTGGGATTTAAACCCATTTTTCAACATCCGCAACAACTTCAACATCCGGACTGGTAACCCCGATCTACTGCCCGAATACACTGATTCTTACGAAGTTACCAGTATTCTCAATCTGGAAAAAGCCTCCATCAATGCCAGTGTTTACTACCGCTATACCACCGACGTGGTTGAGCGAGTCTCTACCTTTGTGGATAACGTAAATATCACCATGCCGATGAACATCGGTACCAACCAAACTACCGGCTTTGAAGTGAACGGCGAGTACGGCCCTACCCCGTGGCTGAAGCTAAACGGTGATTTTAATTTTAACTACTTCAACCGGCAAGGTGAGTTTGAAGAGCAGATTTTTGATTTTACCGGTGAACAGTGGTCTTCCCGGTTGACCTCCAAAATTGCCCTACCGGCCAACTTTGATTTTGAGATAATTGGTAACTACCAGTCGGGGTTCCAAACTGTGCAGGCTGATATTTCCGGCTTCGCCTTTGCAGATCTGGGTTTGCGCAAAAAGATGTTAGACGGCAAAGCAGTTATCAACCTGGGAGTACGGGATCTATTTGCCTCCCGCATCAGGGAAAGCGTGATCGATCAGCCTAACTTCTATCTGTACAGCTTTGAGCAGCGCGGCCGCTTCGTCACCCTAGGATTCAGCTACGGCTTCGGAAAGGGTGAGGCGATGACTTATTCCGGCAGCCGCCGAAGATAAACTATTTGTAGCTTCTCAGTACCAAGATTGCTTATCAAAATCTCTCGTTCGTGCCATTGCCATATCTGCTATAGTTCCTTCCTAATAAATAGTCCAATGTTGTTGGAGTACATATATTCTTCTCCACTTCCAATCATATTCTGGTCTAGTCCTAACCCAAATTGAAACCAATCTTTTAACCCCAGCCCTGCTCGCAGCTGTTGATAGCTAAACTGGTGGCGATTGAATTGGTGATTCACGTTAGTGCCAAAGAATAATTGAGAGAAAAAACTCCATTTTTCATTGAGCTGAGGAGCATAGAATGCCATACCAAATAGCTCATAATCAGGCTTTTGTTGCACAAAAACCATAGGGAAAATATTAACGAAGAAGTCGCCCTTCTCATTAATATAAGTGTAAGAAAGAGCCGCCAGTGGTGCTATATCCTGTTCAGCATAATTAGCCCCCGCAGAAATTCCCCATCGGGGAGTAAGGTTGTAAGTAACTTGTGAGCTAATAAACGAGCTATTGAGGCTTTCATCTTCGTAGTCCACTGCTAAACGTGCCATACTGAATAGGTTCAGCTTTTGTTTCTTGTCAAGGTCTTTAAAAAAGAAAAATTCATGCTGTATTTGTTCGTGCCCCACCAGCACCTCTACGGGTACCTGAGCGCATACTTTTAGTGTTATCAGCACATAGCTGATTGTGATGATACTTCGTTTCATAATTTATCTAATTCAGTTTGTTCGTAAAAAGTACTCTGTCAAGTGATAGCCTTGTAGCGAGGACTAGTAACTAGCAGAGGCTTAATTATACTAGGAAATAGTAGTGGTACTAGGCACAGGGCAAACCAGTAAAAAGGTAAGGTGAGTGAAATGACTGACAAACCTCCAAACACCAGTGTGGTTCCAAAGCCGGCTAATCCGTTCAAGGCCTGAGTAATTCCGAATAGTTCGCCTCGGCTATCTTCTTCAGTGTACCGAGCAAGCAGACCATCCATAATACCAGGCAGCAATCCAATCGTTAGGCAATCTATCGTTATACGTACAACGCCCAAATTGACTGACCTATAAATGCGTAGCTGATATGCGTGATGATACCTAAGGCAGCCGTAATCCGAAGAAAACGTTCGGGCTGCACCCGCTGAATTAGGTAGGAATAAAAAATGTAGCTAATCACCAAAAAAATGATACCAAAATAAGCAAAGAAGTAGGAAATCTGCCGGGGTGTCAGTTGCAAGCTCCCTAGGCTAATGTAGGTGATTAGGTAGTTGTAATACCCCAGACTAAAGGTAAGACACAGCTGGAGAATCACTATCCGGAGTAGCCCATCCTGCTTCTGAGCTATTGTTTGCATACGATTCCAATTCTCAGCTATGTTAATAGATTGATATACCTGTTGACGTAGCTCCCCTCGCTTACGAAGAGTTCGCCTAGCGATGGTTTCGGGCAGTATGCTGCTGAGCACAATATTTAGCAACGAAATACCAATACCCGTAGCCACTAGTACTTTGGTTGCTTCTTCGGGTAGTACACCGAACAGAAGCAGCACACCCGAAGCTACCAATGGGCCAAGTACAAAGCCTAGAGAGACCACTGTACCTTCTAGCCCCATATTTTTCATTAAGTCTCCCTCCTCGGAAATATCCGTGATGGCAGAACGTACGGCAGAGTACACCCCATTCGTCAACCCATCGGCTCCCCGATTACTAAAATAGGCAAAGGCATTGCGAGGTAATAAAAGCAAGTTCGCTAAGAAAGTGCCTATAGCCGATACGATGAAGATGGGCTTGCGTCCGTGAATATCTGAAAGCCGCCCCAGTAAAGGTGCGGTAAATAATTGTATTCCAATAAAAATAGCCGTACCCAGTGCCAGTAGTAGTTCGGGATGAGCGTAAGATTTTACAAATTGGGGCCATACCGGCCACATGATTGAACCCGCCACAATATCAATGAGCACAATGGCATATACCAAACTCAGTGGTTTTCTTTGATTCATAACTAGGATGCTTTTAACTGAAGAATGGCCGATCACTTAGCCTAACTTCCTAAGCAAAGATGCAGGAGGATTCTTAGCTAACGCTTACCAAAAAGCAACAAAAGATTACCAATTTTGCATCTAGCAACGCCCTTGAATTTGTACCTGATACTGCCGGGGAGTAGCGTTAGTAAGTCGCTTGAAAAATCGACTAAAGTGAGCGGGTTCTTCGAAACCCAGCTGATAGGCTATTTCGGAAGAAGTGAAAGAAGACTGAGCCAATAATGCTTTAGCCTTCTCAAGTAAAATTTCGTGAATCACCTGCAAGGCAGTTTTGCCCAGTACTTGCTGGGTCAGTTGGTTGAGATGCTGGCGTGAAATTGCCAGCTTGTCTACGTAAAAACTGACGGTGCGTTGCTGAGTCACCTGCTCCTGCACTGTCTCCATAAAGGTATTGACGATCTCCTGAGGGCGTGAGGCTACTACACTTGCTATCTCGCCCAGGTAATCCCAGCATTTGAGTAAGAACAGCTCCAAATATGATTTTAAGATTTCATCAGTAAGTGCATGTACTTGTTGTAGTTCAAGTTTCATACGCTCTAGTAAAGCCATAAGTTCTTGCGCCTGCTCCGGGTTTAGAAGATAGTAACTCTCAAAACTTCGCTTAAAAAATGGCAAGGCATTCGTATCAATCCGCAACGAATGGAGGGCTTCTTTTTTAACATACACACAGTAACCAGTAGCTTGCGCATCCTCCCCCAACACCTGGAAGGATTGCAATTGAGACGGAGAGATAAAACACACGTAGGGAGTTCCGTCAGGATGGTACGTTACCCCATCTACTGTAAATACGAATTCCCGCTGGTTTTGAGATAGGTTAATTTCATAAAATTCATTGCGATAATGCTGGTAAGCCTCGAGTGCTTCCTCGCTAATATCGCGGATGTCTAAGACAAAGATTCCTGAGTCAGAAGGAATATTAGAAAGTTTCAGTCCTCTAACAAAGTCATGGTATGTAAGGAAGGTAGGAAATACAATACTTGTAGTTGAAGGCATTGAGGTATCATATTATTTTATAGTTGTATATCTATCTCACTAGCAGATTGTTTTTATTGTTTGTCACTGTTTGGATATGAGCAAATGTTAATTAGACAGGTTGTTTACCGAAGAACTTCTGTCGTTTGCCGAATCTATTTTCACAAACGCAAAAGATTTACTTATTTGTCTAAATAATTATTTAACCTATTTAACTATGAAGGTCGCTTTAATTTTTTTATCAGTATTCTTCATCGGCCTTCATCCACTGGCGGCGCAAAATGAGCCGATCCCCATCACCGGTAAGGTGGTAGAAAGCACTAATCGCCAACCAGTAGAGTATGCCACCGTAATGGTAAAAGCGGTGAACGACGATAGCATGATCGATGGTACTACTACCACAGAAGATGGCTCGTTCATTCTATCTACACCTACTGCTGAAGTATATCTGGAGGTCAGTTTCATTGGCTTTGAAACCCAGATTATTTCTGAACTGAAGATCAAGAATGGCCAAGCCGAAATAGGCACGATTGCGGTAAGTGAGGATGAGCAAACCTTGGAAGAAGTAGTCGTTCGGGCCGAAAAATCCCAGACTGAATTTAAGCTGGACAAAAGAGTATTCAACGTCGGTCAGGATTTAAGTAGCACCGGGGCCAGTGCCCTAGAAGTGCTCAACAACGTGCCGTCGGTTACCGTGAATATTGAAGGACAGATACGCTTAAGGGGTAGCGCGGGTGTTCAGGTCCTCATCAACGGAAAGCCCTCAGTGTTGACCAGTGAAGGAAACACGGCCCTGGGAACCCTCACAGCCGACATGATTGAGCGGATTGAGGTAATTACTAACCCTTCGGCTAAGTACGAAGCGGCCGGCACTTCGGGCATCATCAATATCGTAATCAAGAAGGAAGAGAAGCGAGGCTTTAACGGTTCGGTTACCCTAAACACTGGCGTACCCAACAATCATAGCTTAGGCTTGAGTGTAAACAACCGTACCGAAAAGTTTAATCTGTTTAGCCAGCTAGGGGTTGGCCATCGTACTTTTCCTCAAATAGCTCGCACTGTCAATCGTGATCTAGACAGTAATACCACCGTCAGCAGTGATGGTGAAAGTGATAAGAACGAAACCTTCTTTAACATCATTCTCGGAACCGATTACCACATCAACTCTTACAATGTAATCTCGCTCACTGGGCACTTCGCCTACGAGTTGGAAACCGAGTTCTCCGATACTGATTTTACTTTTCTAGACCAGAATAATTCTGTCACCTCTATCCAGAACAGGGATGAAGAGACCGAAGCCGTCAATCCCAAATACCAGTACGAGCTTCAGTACAAAAAAGACTTTCCCGATAACGAGGAACACACGCTACTGTTCAGTGCACTGGGTAGCTTCTTTGGCAAAGATCAGTCATCGGAGTTTGTCAACACCAACCTATCCAATAACGAAGACGTCAGCCGGCAACGTACCCGCACTGATTTTCTGGAGGGTGAATACACCTTTAAACTGGATTACACCCAACCTTTCAACGAGCAATTTACGCTGGAAACCGGGGCTCAGTACGTAATTACCGATGTCACCAACGATTTTGCGGTGAGTAACTTTGAAAGTAATGATTGGGTAGAAGACCCCAATCTCACTAACGTTTTTGACTATGACCAAAAGGTGCTGGGCGTATACGGTACTGGAGCCTACGAAGGAGATCGGTTCGGCGTAAAACTTGGATTAAGAGTCGAGAATACTGATCTGAGAACATTGCTAATTAATACTGGTGAAGGTAACATCCAGCAGTTCACTAATCTGTTTCCCAGCGGCCATACCTCCTACAAAGTATCGGATAATTTCTCCATGCAGGCCGGATACTCCCGCCGTATTTACCGGCCCAATTTGTGGGACTTGAATCCTTTCACCAACATTCGTAATAACTTTAGTATTAGCACGGGTAACCCTCTGCTATTACCGGAATTCACCGACTCCTACGAGGTAACTAGCATTTACGATAAGGGATTGTTCTCCTTCAACGTAGCGGTCTATCATCGCTTTACGACCGACGTTATTGAAGAAGTAGTCAGATTTGAAAATGGAGTAAGTCTGACTCGTCCCGAAAACATCGGCACTAATAACAGCACCGGAGTGGAGCTAAACGCCAAATACAACCCCGTGGAGTGGTGGACGGTAAACGCTGATCTTAACTATAATTACTTCAGCCGGGATGGAGAGTTTGAATCGGTTTCCTTTGACTTTACTGGCGACCAGTGGTCCGGACGGGTGACCAATAAAATTAAACTTCCCGCCGATATTGATTTTGAGTTTATCGGTAACTACCAGTCGGGCTACGTAACCGTACAGGGTGAAGTATCTGGTTTTGCTTTTGCTGATTTGGGCTTACGCAAGAAGATGATGAAGGGAAGAACCATTCTCAACCTGAGCGTACGCGATATTTTTGCCTCCCGTATTTTTGAGTCCGAAACCCGCCAGCCCAACTTTTACCTCTACGACTACCGCTTACGCGGCCGATTCATCACCGTAGGGGTCAGCTTCGGTTTTGGCAAGGGTGAAGCCATGGAGTTTAGTGGACAGAAGCGGTTTTAGTCAATTACCTCCAATACGAAATTAAACTGTAGTTTGCTTGGAAGTTCCATTGTTCCGGCTTAGGTAGGGTAGTCCGTTACCAGCGTTTCCCATCGCATTTTGCACCATGATAAACTCATGAATATTTTCTTTGTCTAGCACCCCAATCAGTTGCCCTTGCTTTACCACGGGTAGCAAGGCATCTCGGTGTTCCTGAAAATAGGTATAGACTTTTTCTAGGGGTTCATCAGCCGATAGTTGCCGGATTTCGGTACGCATAACGTCGCCAACACGCGCGTTTTTGCCGTAGTTTGCTAGGGCTTTAATCATCTCTTGCCGGCTTAAACTGCCTCGTACAACTCCGTCTGATATCACCAAGAAAGCCGTTGATTGGCCGTCGAGCAGTAAATCAACCGCTTTTTCAATTTTATCGTCAGGTTCCAAGGTTCGGTAACGGGTCATCAGCACATCTTCCACCGAATAGCCTTGCAACAACGAGCGGGTCTGGGTAAAATTGGATTCAGCCTGAGCGCCCAGAAAAATAAAGAAGCCGATCAGCAATAAAAAAGGGTTGTAAAACAAACCAATAAAAACAAAGCCAATGGCCAGAAACTGCCCGATTGAGGCGGCAATTCGGGTGGCCTTGGGTCGTGGCATCTGAAAGGAAAGTAACGCTCGTAGTACCCTACCACCATCCATCGGAAAAGCCGGAATCAGATTGAACAGTGCAAGGATCAGATTAGCTACCATCAACGTATAGAAAAAACTTCGGCTATCCATAGTCATCATATCAAAGCTTTCGGCACTGCCAGGGTCCAGAGTTACTAACAACCAAAGCAAACTGGCAATTACCAGGTTCACTGCCGGTCCGGCCAGCGCAACTACTAGCTCCTGCTTAGGATCTTCGGGAATTGATTCCAGGCGAGCCAGACCACCAATAGGTAGCATGGTAATATCACGGGTTTTAATATTGTAGCGGCGAGCGGCCAGGGCGTGCCCCAGTTCGTGCAGAAATACACAGAGAAAAATAGCGAATAGAAAAGCAACTGACCACAATATCTGATCAGTAGTTTGCCCCGAGGCGACATTTTGGAACACAATCCAACCGACCAAAATTAGGAAGGTCCAGTGAATATACACTTGAATACCCGATACTTTGCCGAGTGATAACGACCATTTCATAGCAAAAAAAGCATTGTGTAGTTGTACGTAACTACTAAAGTCTTTGAGCTAAAAAAATGTTCGCATACTGAATACCGACTTGAAAATTTATTAGAGCCTAACCAAGTATTCCTGGCTCACAAAATGATGAATAAGCCGAATGATATCGGTCTGTCGCCGCAGGTCAATATCGTTTTCGTAGATATAACGAGATATCTGGTTGCTCCCATTCTCTTCCAGCGAGAGTACTTCGGCAATATCACGATGCCTGACCCGGAATTTCTGAAAACTCCCATCGGGCAATAACACATAGTATTTTTGCAGCAATGCTAGGTTATCCTTACTAGGATGAATACGCATAGGGGTTTTAGCCAACCGAAGAGCGTTTCTGGACACTTCCTTTTCCCGTACAAATAACGCAAAGGAATCCTCAAAAACCAGTTTGAAAAACCTGAGTTGAGGCCGTTGTGCATACTCCTGGTAGGGCAGCGTGTAATAGTATTGAACAACCCCCTTAGTAGTGTCATTCAGAGTAAACAACTCTACCGAATGAACACCAAAGGCTCGTAGTTGCTCCTTGGTCTGCATCACCACTACGTCGTTCTCCAGATTATACCGAAGCTTACCTTTCAGAACACTACCGTCTTTCAATACAATTTGTCCATCAGTCCAACTATTATCCCAGGGCGTATCAGCTTGCACAGAAATCTGAAAGCATACTATCCCAACCAGTAATCCAACGAAATACCGCATATCGAGTCAGAATTAAAAGGTAAAAACCAGGAATTGTACTAGCAGCGGGGTAGGCGTGCAGACTAAAAAGTTGCCGTAATAAGGATTAGAATCACTGACAAATACTGAAAGTGGAAGCAAAATGTTCCATTTTTTCTGATAGTCTTTGCAAAAAAATTCCGGTTTTATTGTACCAAATTCGGTATTTTATACTTTTTTTTGCAAAATTGATGATTGCCGATGAAAGGGTTATTCTTCGACGAAGGTGGCTATTCTAACCGGAATTGAGGCCAAAGGTAAAAGAATTTGTAAAGTATCCTCGATGCGATTGGAGTCGATCGTAATACCGTTTTACCCCTTCTTCTAATGAGACAAACGGGTGGGAGTAACCAGATTTTCTTAGAGCTTGTAAGTTTGCCTGCGTAAAAGTCTGATATTTTCCTTTCAGGTGGTCAGGGAAAGGAATGAACTCAATTGCCGCTTCTTCCAGGGCTAGCGTTTGCATAGTACGCGCAATGTCTAAAAAACTACGGGCTTCACCCGTACCACAATTGTAAATTCCTGTCTGTGGGTGCTGAAAAAAATACATATTTACCCGTACTACGTCCTCCACAAAAATAAAGTCTCGCCGAAATTCATCACTACCCTCAAACAGTCACATCTTTACGCATTCCCGAAGCTGGTAATAGAAATGAAAAATGACCGAAGCCATACTACCCTTATGATTCTCCTGGTAGCCGTAAACATTAAAATAGCGCAGCCCCACCACCGGAGAGTTTATCGGCCCTGACTGTAAGTGCCGTAGCACATACTGATCGAACATAAATTTGGAAAAGGCGTAGACATTCAGTGGATACTCATTCTCCCGCTTCTCCGTAAAGCCATTGTCACCGTTACCGTAGACTGATGCACTGGAAGCGTAATAGAACGGGATCTTCTGATCGAGACAATGGTGAAAGATAACCTTAGAGAACTGGTAATTATTCCGCATCATATACTCCCCGTCGGTTTCGGTAGTTGAAGAACAGGCTCCCTGATGAAAAATAGCTTCAACATTATCTAGTGAGGACAGTACCTTCAGAAAGTCTTGTTTGTCCAGAAAGTCGGAAATAAAAACCCCATTCAGGTTCAGGTGCTTAGAGGCGTTAGCCAGATTGTCAACCACTAATATATCTTCGTAGCCTAGCTCGTTGAGGCCTTTCACTAAATTACTTCCAATAAATCCGGCTCCGCCCGTTACAATAATCATAATTCCAGTATTTTCTTTGGGATCAAAAATAGGTTTTATGGGGCCATAATTGCAAAATTATTTGTTCACAACTCAACCTCCACCACTACCAGACATCTTTGAAATTAGCATACATTTTTCTTAAATTGATGCCTAAATGATTTTAATGTAACCGATTTCAAATGCTGCAACGGTTCTCCATCCTTAACTCAGGCTGCCAGCTAGTACCAGCTGTATTTTTCCTGTCTGCGCTGGTATTCTCTTGCCAAAATCAACAACAATTAACCCAAGAAGAAGCCGAACTACTGTTTGCGCACGAAGTGTACCCGCTGCTGCAAGAAAAGTGCTTCGCCTGCCACGGCGATAAACCCAATGAGATTGAAGGCGACTTCAACATCCATACGTTGGAGGGAGCCTTGGCCGGTGGGGAATCCGGACGGACAGCATTGGCTCCCGGCAATGCTAAGCTGAGTCTGATCTACGAAGCCATTACCTGGGAAAATCCAGATTTTGAGATGCCTCCCAAAGAAAATGACCGGCTCTCCGAAGAGCAGATTGCGCTAGTGGAGCAGTGGATTAATTCCGGAGCTCCCTGGCCGGAAGACGAACGACGAACCTATCTGGTTGAAAATACCGAATGGACCTACTCTGATGGTATCAAAGTGAAAACTAGTCCGGCATTATCAGCCACTTGGCAAAACCGTCGCTACCAACCTGAGGACCTCTGGGGTTTTCAACCACTGCAAAACTACCAAGTACCCCAAGATTATCTGACGGAATCGGAACATCCGATTGACGCCTTTATTCAACGTAAGCTAGAAGAACATGATATTGAGCCGGCCCCTTTAGCTGATAAGCAAACCCTAATTCGTCGCGCCACTTTTGACCTTACTGGCCTGCCCCCTACCCCTAACGAGGTAAAATCCTTCATGAAGGATAATTCGCCCGATGCTTACGAAAAAATGATTGATCGCCTGCTGGCATCAGCCCACTACGGAGAACGCTGGGGACGGCACTGGCTGGATGTGGTACGCTACGCTGATACGGACGGCTATTCTAATGACTTTGAGCGACCTAATGCCTGGCGCTACCGCGATTACGTAATTCGCTCATTCAACGAAGATAAGCCTTACAATCAGTTTATCCGGGAGCAGATTGCTGGCGACGAAATTAATCCTACTGATCCGGAAATGCTGGTGGCAGTGGGCTACCTACGAATGGGCCCTTGGGAGCATACTGGCATGAGCGTAGCCGCCGAAACTCGGCAGCTATTTTTAGATGATGTAACCAATAGTGTGGGCGAAACCTTTATGGCCATTCCGCTGCGCTGTGCGAGTTGCCACGATCATAAGTTTGACCCCATTCCTACCCGTGACTATTACCGCATTCAGGCTAGCTTTGCCCCGGTGCAGTTTGCTGACCGGGAAGCCTCTTACTTACCATCAGAGAATAAAGCCGGATTTGAAACAGGTAAATCTCGACTGGAGCGATTGATTAACAAAGCGGAACAGGCTCAACGGGCCATTTACGAAAAAGAAGAAGCTGCGGCTCGCCGCTGGATGAACCAACGAGGAATCAAATACGTACCCCGTAATGAGCGAAGAAAACTACCCGATGATCGGAAACCTCCCCGCTACATTGGTCTTTCCGACCAGGATCTGGGCTACCGTAAAGTGCTCCAAAAACGCTTGCAAGTCTTGCGTCACCAATTAGGCCGTTATGAACCTCTGGCTTACTCCGTGTACAATGGTCCGGTGGTAGAAAATCCTCGAAGCGGTCGCCCTATGACGATACCGGATAGTATTAGTTCCAAAACTCAATCTACTTTCATACTAACCGGAGGTTCCATTTATGCTACCGACGAGGAAGTCACACCAGGAGTGCTGAGTGCCATACGTACATTCACCGAAGAGTTAGAATCGCCCATCCAAGACTCTATTCCTGACACTCGTGACGGTCGACGGATAGCGTTAGCAAATTGGTTAGCTAGTGCGGAAAACCCGCTCACAACCCGCTCCATT
>CAKZYJ010000115.1 GCA_937884755.1 uncultured Flammeovirgaceae bacterium | reverse complement strand
GCTTTCTTAGAATTTTACTACCACACAAACCTAAAGGCGGCGGCCGCCAAAATACTTATCTATCAATCATTCGCTCATTGTAGCCGGTATAGATTTGGCGGGGACGGCCAATAGGCTCTTTGTTTTCCCGCATCTCTATCCATTGGGCAATCCAGCCAGGTAGGCGGCCCAGGGCAAACAGCACCGTAAACATATCGGTGGGGATGCCCATGGCTCGGTAAATGATACCGGAATAAAAATCCACGTTCGGATATAGCTTGCGCTCTTGAAAGTATTCATCGTTTAGGGCAGCTTCTTCCAGTCCCTTGGCAATATCGAGTACTGGATCGCTCACGCCCAAGCCAGATAGTACTTCATCGGCGTTTTTCTTTATGATACGGGCGCGAGGATCAAAGTTTTTGTATACCCGGTGGCCGAAGCCCATTAGACGGAATGGGTCTTCCTTATCTTTGGCTTTGTCCAGATATTTCTTCACATCGCCGCCATCGGCTTTGATATCTTCCAGCATTTCAATTACTGCTTGGTTAGCCCCGCCGTGCAAGGGCCCCCATAGTGCGTTGATTCCGGCGGAAATAGAGGCGTACAAACTGGCCTGGGAAGAACCCACAATCCGTACCGTCGAAGTAGAACAGTTTTGCTCGTGGTCGGCGTGTAGAATGAGCAGCTTATCCAGCGCATCACTCACGGTCGGATCGGCCTCGTAACGCTCGGCTGGCAGCCCAAACATCATCTTCAGGAAGTTGCTGCAGTAATCCAGACGGTTATCGGGATAATTTACCGGATGACCGATTTTGTGCTTATATGCCCATGCGGCAAATGTAGGCATCTTGGCAATGATGCGGATAATACTCAGTTTCACTTCTTCCCGAGACCGATTCGGATCCAGCGATTCAGGGTAAAAGGCGGTAAGCGAACAAACCAAAGAAGAGAGCACTCCCATTGGATGGGAGCTAGAAGGGAAACCATCCAGAATTTTCTTGTAGTCCTCATGCACCATCGTATGGTGCGTAATTTCTTCCTGAAAAGATGCAAACTCATCTTTAGAGGGAAGCTCTCCGTTGATAAGCAGATAAGCCACTTCTAAAAAGGAAGACTTAGAGGTAAGCTCTTCAATAGAGTAGCCACGGTAGCGGAGGATGCCTTGTTCTCCGTCTAGAAAAGTAATAGAACTGGTGGTAGAACCAGTATTCTTAAATCCCGGATCAATAGTAATATACCCGCTTTGTCCACGTAGCTTGCTAATGTCAACAGCTTTTTCGTCTTCGGACCCCTCAACTACAGGTAGTTCATAGGTTTTTCCTTCTATCTTTAGTTCAGCAGTGTTGTCGGCCATAGGAAGTTTTTGTTAGGAAATAGATAAAGTGAAAAAAAGTTATTGATATAAATGAATATACGTACTAATTGTTGCCCAGGATTAGTGGTAATCCGCCTTCGCCACCTCCAATAACCACTACCTTACTATTGTTTGATTCAGAAAGGCGGGTGGTGGCTTCAATACCCCGCATTTTTAGCAATTCGTCAGTTAGGCTACTATTGATAATTTTATTGGCTTCAGCCTCACCTTCGGCGGCAATCCGCTTACGTTCGGCCTCGCTTTTTTCCCGTTCTAATCGAAACTGGTAGGCTAGGGCCTCCTGCTCCTGTTGCAGCTTCGATTCAATAGCGTTCCGAATCTGGTCGGGCAGATTAATAGAGCGAATTAGCAGGGCCCGCATCTGAATATTGTTCGCTTCGCTTTGCAGGATTTCCTCGGTTTCTTTAATGATTGCTTCCTCTACCTCAGCCCGCTTAGTAGAGTAAATCTCTTCAGCAGTATAGCGGCCCATTACTCGTCGCACAGTGGAGCGAACTTCAGGAATAATCAGTTGTATAATAAAGTCTTTACCAAAGTTTTCGTGCAAATAGCCTACTTTGGTATACATCGGATGAAAGCGGACCGATACATCTACCGCAATGCTCAGACCATTCTTATCCAGTACATCCATGGTTTCTTCCACATTTTGTTCGCGTACGTTATATACGTGCATGTCGTTCCAGGGAGCTTTTATCACAAAGCCCGGCTCAAATACCTTATCTTTTTGCAGTCCGCCCCCGAAAGGCTTGAAAAGAACGCCGCGTTCTCCGGCGTCAATCGTGAGAAACAAACTAGACGATAAGTATATAATAGCAAAGAAGAGAGCGACCCCAATAACAACGAAGGGTAAGTATTTTCGATTATCCATAAATTATTTAGGTTATTAAATGTAGAAAATAAGACAGTTCAGTCGTTGACTGCTAAAGTAGATCAACCTTTTAAGTAGAACAGCGGTATTCTAAAGAAAGTGTCGGGATACTACCCCCCGACAGTCTAATGAATTGGCTGTTCGGGTTTTGCTTACTTTCAGACAGCGAATTTAGTAAAGGTTTCGACTACATTATTAAGAATTTAGCAAAATTCACCCGTAGTGTCGGTATTTCTTACGCATTTGATCGCAGATATTGGTACTTTTACCCCCGAGTGTTAACCCATTTAGCCACGAAGTCTATGTACTATAACTCCATTATAGAGACCATCGGCGATACTCCGCTGATCAAACTAAATAAACTGAACGAAGGGATTGAAGGTACTATTCTAGCCAAGGTAGAATACTTCAATCCTGGCAACTCGGTGAAGGATCGGATTGCCATTAAAATGGTGGAAGATGCCGAGAAAGACGGGCGGCTACGCCCGGGTGGTACCATTATTGAAGGTACCTCCGGCAACACCGGAATGGGCTTGGCCCTGGCTGCCGTTGCCAAAGGATACAAGTGTATTTTTACGTTGGCCGATAAGCAGTCGCAGGAAAAGATTGATATTTTACGGGCAGTAGGAGCCGAAGTAATTGTGTGCCCCACTAACGTACCTCCCGAAGATCCGCGCTCATACTACTCGGTGGCCAAAAAATATAACGAGACTATCCCAAACTCCTTCTATCCTAACCAGTACGATAATCTTTCAAATACCGCCGCCCACTACGAAACCACTGGGCCAGAAATCTGGAAGCAGACCGAAGGCAAGATCACCCACTTTGCTGCCGGAGTGGGTACGGGAGGGACGATCAGTGGAACGTCCAGGTACCTGAAAGAGCAAAACGCCGATATTTTCACGTTGGGCATTGACACCTACGGTTCGGTGTTTAAGAAATACAAAGAAACCGGTGAGTTTGACGAGAAGGAAGTGTTCCCCTACCTAACCGAAGGCATCGGTGAGGATATTCTGCCTAAAAACGTTGACTTTGACCTAATTGATGAATTCATCAAGGTAACCGATAAGGATGCCGCCATTATGGCCCGACGGCTAGCCCGGGAAGAAGGCTTGTTCATCGGTTGGTCCTGTGGTTCAGCTATGCACGGTGCCTTACGCTGGGCTCGGAAAAACCTCAAGAAAGACGACCTGATGGTGGTGCTCTTACCCGACCACGGTACCCGCTATTTAGGTAAAATCTACAACGATAGCTGGATGAAGGACCACGGCTAGTTGGAAAAAAGGGAGTTTGCTACTGCCCAAG
>CAKZYJ010000114.1 GCA_937884755.1 uncultured Flammeovirgaceae bacterium | reverse complement strand
TATCCCAGATTCTCCGGTACATATATACTCTCAGTTGGCTAAAAACTATACCGATGCATTTGTCTTCCTATAGGTTATTAGCCGTCCTGGAATAACTTTGCCATCTATTCAGTATGTGATACGAGCTGACTATACCACAGAGACGGTACTTAGCACCCAATCTCTTTCCTCCAGCCAGCTAATCAAGGAAGAAGGAGAGGCCTCATACTACCGCGTTACTGTACCCCTTCAGGAGAATGCCAATTACATGTTTCTCTATGTAACACTTAGTGTAGGTGGTGCCGAGCTACCTATGCGGTTTGATGTAGCCCTAGATAATGATCAGAATTTTCCGCTGTCCTCGCTACTGCTAATGCGAGAGTCAGAAGACATTCCGGTATTTTCTAACTACATTCCCCAGGATCAATCGGTACGATTGGTTTCTTTGGATGAATCCGATTCAGTAGCTTATTCTTACTACTATGGTCAAAACTTTGATGCTAACCCGCCTCCACTTAGTACCCGTAGGGAAGCTCAGCAAAAGCTTACGGTCGACTCATTGCTCCGAGTTGCTCTGGATGCCCCAATGAGTTTTGAAAACAAGGGATTATACTTTGTGCAGCTGGACACTACCTCCCTTTCTGGTATTTCGTTCCGGGTAGAGGACGCTTACTATCCTCGATTGGTCAGAGTAGATGAACTGACCGAGCCACTTCGGTATATCAGTACCTCTGAAGAAGTAGCTGAGCTAGAAGACCCTGAGAACCCTAAACTTGCTTTAGATAGTTATTGGATACGGGTAGCCCGTTCTCAAGAGCGCGCCAAAATGATCATTCGCGACTACTACCAGCAAGTAGCCAAAGCAAACCAACTGTTCACCACCTACAAAGAAGGATGGAAAACCGGTATGGGAATGATCTACACGCTATACGGAAAACCTGACGATGTGTACCGTGACGGTGATAAAGAAGTATGGATTTACGCCGCCGATAATAACCTGGTAAACACCTCATTTACCTTCACCAAAGTGAAAAATATTTTTACTGATCAGCACTATAACCTGATGCGCGACGAAGACTTTAAGCGCTTCTGGTTCCGTAATATAGACCTCTGGAGAAAGGGACGAAAAACCCTGTGAGCCACCCTAAATCCGATATTGCCTTCGGCACACGGGCAGTGATGGAAACCCTGCAAGCCGGTCGGGAGATTGAGCGCATCTTGCTACAAAAAGGAACTCAGAACGAGCTATTCCGAGAAATAATAGTTACGGCCCGTCAGCAACACGTACCCGTGAGTTCAGTTCCTATTGAGAAGCTCAACCGGGTAACCCGCAAAAATCATCAGGGGGTAATTGCCTTTCTATCGTCGGTAGTTTACGCTTCCCTAGATAATGTGATTAATGAATGCTATCAGCGAGGGCAAGACCCATTACTGGTTATCATGGATCGGGTGACCGATGTCCGTAACTTCGGAGCTATTGCCCGCACAGCGGAGTGTTTAGGAGTACACGCTATGATCATTCCTGATAAAGGAAATGCTCGTTTGGGAGGTGATGCTATGAAAGCTTCAGCTGGCGCGCTTAACCACATACCTATCTGCCGGGAAGAGAATTTAAAGGGCACTATGAAGTATCTTAAAAACAGTGGAATACGGGTAGTTGCCTGCACCGAGAAAGCCGAGGCACTGCTCCCACAGCAAGATTTACTAGGTCCGGTAGCCTTGTTATTTGGCTCAGAAGAAGACGGCATCTCCGAGGCTTATCTTAAACTAGCGGATGCTGCGGTAAAAATTCCCATGACTGGCGCCATTGCTTCGCTTAATGTATCAGTAGCTGCATCTATTAGCCTGTATGAAGTAGTGCGGCAGCGTACTAATTGACTAAACTAGTGCGCGTTGAAAACGCGCACATTGTCAATGTATAGAGAAATCGGTTCTATATCTCTCCTGGCACATCAATGACTAATAAATCCTTCATTAGTGGCTTATTTTTTTCCGCCAGCTCTATGTGGGCTGGATGTGGTATATAGATGTCCCGAGCTGCCTCATCAGCAAAGGTTATAATGAAGCAATGCGTAAATCCTTTGGCAAACCCTTCTACACTTACATCTTCCCCGCCCTCAAATGAAAGGATTTCTGGGATACGCTCCTTCAAATCCAGAAAGTCTTTAACAGCCTGTTCTCTTCGCTCTGCGGAAATCTCATCTTTAAACTGAAAAGCAACTACATGCCTCAGTACGTCATTTTTCTCTACGACAGTTACTTCCTCACTACTGTTTGCATTGCTCGAGGAGCAGGAAGTGCCTGCAATAATAATTACTGCAATCAGACTCAAGAATATCCAATTGTTAGTTCTCATGATATTAAAATTTAGGTTTTGAAAATTACTTTTCATCTAGTTGATAGGAGACGATTCTACTATCACTTACTGCACCTGCGAATAGAAACAGTTTTCCGTCTATCTCCTGACCTGCTAAACCGTAGTACACCGGAAAACCTATTTTCATTTTTCCGGCATCAGTCAGTAAACCTTTCCCATCGAGTACACATAACTGTATACTCTGATCGTCACGAGTAGCCGCAGCAACCAAATCATATTTCTCACTTAGCGACAGTTTTTGTAGTCTGGTTTGCCCTTTGATAAGCGTCTCACTGTTTCCTCGGAAAATTGAGCGGGGCAATATTTCGCCATCTTGGTTGACCATAAAAACGCTAATGGCGTCTCCGTGATAATAATAGCTTTCCCGGTCTTTAACCCAGGGGCTAGGCGTGTAGTAAATGTGATGCCGATGCCCCACTACTACGAAGTTCCATCCCTCCAGTGAACTGGATATAACCGGATAAGTACCATTGAGATATCTGGTTTCAGTATCTCCCATATTACTAACATTCTCGAAGGTCCCATCCTCATAAACCCGGAAGCTACTCAACCCATTGTCATGAAAGCCCCCGGTGAACAAGAAGGTCTTTCCATCTACTCGGTGCAACGACATACCGATAATGCCGTCGTTGAATATTTCATCCGTATCGGGCTTGGATTGTATATGTTCCAAGCTTCCATCTGGCATAATTTTATAGGAACTCATACCGGGCTGCTTCTCCAATCCGCCAACAAAGAGATAGCTATCATTTTCCATGTGAACTACTTGCAAAGTAATGACCACATCCACGTAGGTAGAGTCGGTATCCTCGAGCAGAAATACCTTTTTCAGTTCACCATTATTTTGGATCTCGAAGACTTCTACTGCTCCTTCTCCTTTCAGTCCGGCAAAGAGGAGATTCTTTCCATGCACCGTATCTGTCACAATTCCGCGTAAACCTACTAAGCCTGCCCTGTTTCTCGTTGTAGGTGTCTCGTAGCTTTCAATCGGAGTTAGATCACCATTAGTACTTATCTCAAAAGCATCCAGAAACGCATGATCTCCGCCTGAGTACAAAAAATACCGAGCACCTTGCTGATGCACCACGCAAGTCACGGTATTCCCTGAAGTTTCAGCAGAATCAACCTCATTAATAGAAAACTGCGGTTGGGCGTAAAGTAGTTGTCCAATGAAAGTCGATAGTAGTAGAAGTATTAGGTGTAGTATTTTCATAAAGTACTGAAAGATAATTCTATAAAATGGACTCAGCCGCTGCCGTAGCTATATCGTGATCTTGCTCTATGGTACCACCGCTAATCCCAACAGCTCCGATGATTGTACCGTCTTGATCTTTAATTGGCACACCTCCTGGGAAGGTAATCAGCCCATCATTGGAGTGCTCAATATTGTAAATAGCTCCACCGGGTTGCGTTATTTTACCAAGTTCACCGGTTGGGCCGTTGAAGAGACGAGCGGTTTTTGCTTTTTTGATGGCAACATCAATACTTCCCAGGTAAGCCCCATCCATCCGTAAAAATGATTTCAGGTTAGCTCCTGCGTCAACAATAGCAATATTAATTAGAATATCTTCGGAAGCAGCTTTCTCTTCAGCCGCGTTTAAGATCATCATCGCTTGTTCGGTAGTGAGGTCGCCTGGCAGTTGCAGTTGACCAAAAACTTCAGAAGTAATACTGAACCAAAATAGAAGGGTGGCGATGATTACGGCTCGATTCATTTTCCAGTGAACTTTTTATTTAAGTGCAAAGATGACAGATACAGTGGTCAAAATCCTTGAACTAGTTCAATAAACGTTAGAGATCAGCCGATTTTCTATTTCGATTTATTTCTAGCTAAAGAATACGACAGGTTGAATATGAATCTATTATTGAAACTAAATGCTTCATCTTGATAGGCAATTCCCGAACAGATGGCTACTCCCACGTTTAGTTTTTGGATTTGAACATTCGGTAAGAGACATATTCCACTAGTGTATATCCATGTAGGGTTAGATATTTCTGGTTGTGACGGCAAGGTCGTGATTTCACCAAACCAGTTCGTATTTAACTTAAACGATTTGCCCAAATCCGTAGATTTTAGCGTAGTACCAAAGAAAGTATAATATCCGTAGGAGTTTCCATCAAAGATGAAAGTCGCTAATTCTAAAAACTTGGATTTATGATATAGCCCCACTCCGGCAGAAATACCCTGGGTATAGGTAGCTTGTTTGCTCTCGAAATTATAGTTCATTAATTGTGGGGTTCTGGCAAAAACATACGTTCCCACTTTCTGACCGAACACATCAGCACACAATCCTGACCAGAACAAAACAGTGATGATTAAAATGGGATATTTCATTTTTGAGGATTTTTGATATCGATTGCAAACTTATGAGATGCGATTATCAAAACCCTTAAACTAGTTCAATAAACGATTCACCCTATAATCACTTTCCTCTACTAAGGTTTTTTTTCCTGATTTTACTTACAAACTCCTGAGTGATGCCTAGATAGCTGGCTATCTGTTTATTGGTAATCCGTTGTGAGATTTCTGGATAGGTTTTCAAAAAATGAAAATAGCGCTCTTCGGCAGTCATCGTATGATTTCTTATTAATCGTCTTTGCCAGGCAACAACCGCTCGTTGGGACATAACTCGGAATAAACGCTCCGCTTTTGGGACTTCTTGGTAGAGCTTTTCCTTATCGGTTTTCGTAATTACCAATAATCGGCTGGGTTCAATCGCCTTTATATCTAGCTCCGAACTGGTTTGACTAATAAAACTATCAATCTCCATGACCCACCAATCTTGTGCTGCGAAGTATAAAATCCTCTCATTGCCTTGAGAATCAGTAGTCGAGATCTCAAAGCAACCCTTTGTTACGAAACCCTCGAAGCGACAAATATCTCCTTGCCTAAGTATATATTCTCCTTTGTCTACCTGTCTTTCTTCGTAATAATGGTTGATACTATTTAGCTCGTCATCTGTCAAGCTAGTATGCTTCAAGAAGTTAGCCTTTAGTAGATTGAAACTCATGCCTACAAAATGGCACTTTTTGTAAAGTCGTCCAATTAATTATTGCGTAATCAAAGTAAACCTTGATGAATTCGCTATTGCTAAAACCCATGTTAATGCTAAACGTGTAGTGAATATCGGTCATTATAACCTTTATTAATTATTTGTTACTTCTTACTTTTGGGTTCGTGATCAACGTATAATTTACTATCTTCCTGCCATGAAAACGCAACTTGTTTTAATACTAATCACTATACTTTTAGCTGGCTCATTTTCTTACGCCCAAGAAGAATATACTCGCCCGAACTTACCCGTCAAATGGCGATTGCCTTCCGAGCAACCTGATCATATTGTGCTTAACTTTTCGGACGATCCGACTACTACCATGAGTGCCACTTGGCGTACTGATACTCGTACCAAACAAGCCTTTGGCGAGATTGCCATTGCTACGGCAGCCCCTCGTTTCTGGCGTAATGCCAAACGGGTAGCTGCTACTACCGAAACGATGGATGCCTCTCGAGTGAAGAGTGCTGAAACCAAAGCAAACTATCATTCGGTTACCTTTACTGGGCTTACTCCCGATACATTGTACGCCTACCGGGTAGGTGATGGAGAGCACTGGAGTGAGTGGATTCAATTTCGGACTGCCAGCGAAGAGCCTAAACCCTTCTCATTTCTGTACGTAGGCGATGCTCAGAATAATTTACTGGATTTATGGTCGCGACTGATCCGAGAGAGCTACCGAACGGCTCCCGACGCAAGTTTTATCATCCACGCGGGTGATTTGGTGAATGATGCTCATAGCGAGTTGGAGTGGCACGAGTGGTTTACCGCCGGGGGCTGGATTCACCGGACATTACCTAGTTTGCCCCTACCAGGTAACCACGAGTACGAAGGCTACACTGAGTTGGAAGAAGAACAGGATATTAGCCATATCTCAGTACAATGGCATCCGCAGTTCACCTTACCCCAAAACGGTCCCGATAGCCTCAAGGAACAGGCTTACTACGTAGATTATCAGGGAACCCGTATCGTTGCCCTTAACACCAACCTGCTGCACGAGCGGCAAGCCGAGTGGGTAGATCAAGTGCTGTCTGAGAATCCTCACCCATGGTCGGTGGTAACCTTCCATCACCCGTTATTTTCAGCCTCAGGTAACCGAGACAATGAAGGGCTAAGAGAATTATGGAAACCGATCTTTGATAAGCATCAAGTAGATATTGTATTGCAAGGTCATGATCATAGTTATGCCCGGGGTCGGGTAGAACCATTAGCAGAGAATATACCCGACGGAGTAAATATGCGTGATGCAACCGGAACGATATACGTAGTATCAGTAAGTGGTGGCAAGATGTACGATGTAAAGCCCGACTGGGATGACTACGAAGCCACCCGCGACCGGGCAGCGGAGAATACCCAGCTCTTTCAACTTATTAACATTGATGGAAATACGCTACGCTACGAGGCATACACCGCTGTGGGGGAACTTTATGATGCTTTTGAGCTAATAAAACAGGATGAAGGCCCCAATCAGTTTATGGAACTACAAAACGAAGCGGTGCCTCCGTTCACTCACGAGAACACCGTTCCGTACCATATAGAGAAATCGCAAGGAAATTAATTAGTAAGGATAATAATAGCTATTCTTTAATGCTATTACTCAAAGAGGGTAGCCAGCGCATTAAAGCTAGTTTATATTCTCATCTGCCAAAAACCACCTCATATGTATTCTTCCCGAAGAACATTTTTGCGCCAGTCGCTGGCTGTTTCTGCAGGCTTTGTCGGCCTGTCTAGTTATCTTTCTAACGCTCGTTCAATAGCTCCTACCGATTGGTCGCCTACTAAGCAGTGGTTGGAGTTACCCGAAGGATTTACCGCCAAAATTATCTCGCGCTGGGGGGAGAAAATGAGCGACGGTTTTTTTGTTCCTAACCGGCACGATGGAATGGCTGCCTTTGATGTGAATAGCCAGGTGGTACTGGTTCGTAACCACGAGAACAGCCCCACGCCCACCGAGTTCGGTCCCTTTAAGGGAGATAACGTGTTATTTCAGAAACTGGCTAAAGCTAACTTTTTTGACTACGGTTCGGGCGAAAAACCTGGATTGGGCGGTACAACCACCGTGGTATACGATGAAGCTACCCAAACCGTTAAGGAGCAGTACCTAAGTCTGATTGGTACCAACCGTAATTGCGCGGGCGGCCTTACTCCTTGGAACACCTGGATTAGCTGCGAAGAAGACGTTACTCCGGCTGGTGAAGGTCACGAAACTGCCCACGGCTATAACTTTGAAATTCCGGCAGGCGGAAAAGGATTAATTAAACCAGTGCCGCTACGGGCTATGGGGCGCTTCAACCATGAGGCTGTATGTGTAGACCCAACTACCAGCATTGTGTATCAAACCGAAGACCAGGGCGATAGCCTGATTTACCGTTTTATTCCCAATGCTCCGGAAAAATTGCAACAGGGAGGAATACTCCAGGCATTGGTAGTAGAGGGTCAGCATATGTTGGATACTCGGAACTGGGAAGAGCAAGCAATTGCCGTAAACCAACCACTGCCTGTCCGCTGGATTACACTAGAGGATGTAGAGCCAACGGAGGATGATTTGCGATTACGGGGGCACGCTGCTGGAGCGGCTCTATTCGCTCGGGGTGAGGGCATGTGGTTTGGTAATAACGAAGTCTATTTCGCCTGTACTAATGGAGGTCGGGAGTTAGCAGGTCAAGTATTTAAGTACATTCCTAGTCCCTACGAGGGAACCTCTCGCGAAAAGGAAGCCCTCGGAACCCTCACCCTGTTTGCCGAACCCAATGATACCGACCTACTCAAATCGTGCGATAACCTGACCGTAGCCCCTTGGGGTGATGTGGTGCTGGTAGAAGATAAGGCGGACTCACATATTCGGGGTATTACGCCGGAGGGTAACATTTACACCATTGGGCGCAACGTAGGTTCGGATTCTGAGTTGGCAGGAGCCTGCTTTTCACCCTCAGGACAAACTTTCTTTGTCAACGTGCAAAACGAAGGATTAACGCTGGCTGTAACCGGACCGTGGGAAAAGTTACGCCAGACTTAAGCAGTCCATTCAATACTTCGGAATATCTCTATCGGTCGGAAGGGATTACGCTACGATAAACCAAATTAGTTCAATTATTTAAAGCAGTCGATTCCATTGGGGCGATTAACTGTTCAATGACGAATTACTTCCCCATCTTTTAGCTCAATAATTTGGTCAGTTCGGGCGGCCAGATCTTCGTCGTGGGTGACCATGATAATGGTTTGCTGCTGCTCGCGAGAAATCTGGTGGAAGGTATCAAAAACAATTTCGGAGTTTACCGAATCCAAGTTACCTGTGGGTTCGTCGCCCATCACAATGAGTGGATCGTTCATTAGTGCCCGGGCAATGGCCACCCGCTGCTGCTGCCCACCCGAAAGCTTGTTTGCCAACTTACTAGCCTGATCCGCTACCCCCAAAGTTTTAAGATGATCGTAAGCTCGCTGCTCAATTTCCTCGTCCGACCAACGGCCTAGTTTCTGCGCCGGCAGCATTAGGTTTTGCAGTACCGAGAACTCCGGCAGCAGGAAGTGAAACTGAAAGACAAACCCGATATTTTCATTGCGAAACCTAGCCAGATCTTTCTGCTTTTTACCAGTAAGTTGCTCCTTATTCACAATAATCTCACCTTCATAATCAGTATCCATCGTGGAAAGCAAATACATTAGGGTAGATTTACCGCTGCCTGACTTACCAATAATAGCTACAAAGCTCCCCCTTTCAATAGAGAAAGTAACATTCTTCAGCACCTGAAACTTAGTGGGCTCGTAAAAGTATTTATTTATCTGATTGGCTTCCAGTACTGAAGGCATAGTTTACATAAGTGTTTGGCCGTTATCCGCGTAGTATTTCAATAGGGTCCACTTTTCCCGCTTTTCGGGCGGGCAGATAACCTGCCATAGCGGTCGTCAACATCCCGAAAACGATACCAATGATATAGTAGGTAATACTAAAATTAACCGGAAGACTGGTCAGATTTACCACGTCGCCGGCATCAAAGGGCACCTTGGAAATGCCGTAGGCAAGTAGATATCCCAGCACTAGCCCCGCCAGACTTCCTAACAATCCAATGATGATGGATTGAGTGAGAAAAATCTGCGTTACATCCTGAGCTGAGAAACCCATCGCTTTTAGAATAGCAATATCTTTCATCTTATTATAGATTGCCATATTCAGGATGTTGTATATTCCGAAGCCAGCTACGGTTAGCAGGGTAATAGAAACTGTGTACGTAAGTATGTTACGGAAAATATTACCGATGATCAAAGTTGCGTTCGCTTCCTCCCAACCTACTGAACGGTAGCCAAACAGCCGCTGATATATTACTGCCAAAGCTTCTGATTCTGATTGATCTTTCAGCTTTACGTTAATATCAGTGACGTACTGATTATCCTTCTGCATGATCTTCTGCACCGTAGTAATATTGGCGTAGCTCCGCACATCGTCGATAGCACCCATACCCATCTGAAAGGTGCCTACCACTCGTAGTTTCATAGTGTAGCCCTGCGGAGTAGTAATCGTCACTCGATCTCCCGTTTGCACATTGAGTTTACGAGCTAGCCCTACACCCATAATTAAGCCATCATTAGTATTGAGTAAATCTTCCAGCGTACCAGATCGGAGCTTATCGCGTAAGTCAAACATTTGATCTTCAGCTAAAATGTCTACTCCCAACACACTGCCATTCAGTTGCACCGGGCCGTAATTATAAAATACCTGAGTAGCCACTGAAGGGGCTACGCCCAGCACCCGTTTATCCTGTTGAATGACCCGTACTATCTGGAAAGCATCCTTCAGGTTCTGTTTTTCATCTTTAGGTTTCTGGTGGTGTACCACATTGAAACCATCAGGATTGCTGGAATCCAGAATAGTTTTGCGATCAACTGCCACATCATTGTAAATATGAATATGAGGAGTAGAAGTCATTGCTAGCTCCTCGGTAAAATCGTTTAGCCCGGTCATCAACCCTACCATCCCAATAAACAGACTAATACCAAACGTAACTCCCAACATAGCCACAATGGTTTGCTTTACTCGTGAGAGCAGATGAGTACGAGCTATCTGGAAAATGAGGGGGAAATCTTTCATGGCAGATAAATTTGAGATTCTTCGGTAAGTCCGTCTACCACTTCAGCCATCTCCATGTTTTCTACTCCTATCTTAATCTTAACTCTTTGGCGTTCGCCATCATGGTTTATCCAAACACTATCCCTTCCCACTAATACGGTTTTAGGAATCACCAGTGCGCTCTCTTTGTGCTGAATAATGATATTGGCCTCCACCGTACTACCCGGATACAACGGCAGTTCGGTTGGGGGTATAAAGGCTTCTACGGTGAATGATCGGTCGGCTTGGCGAAGGTAGGGATGAATTAAGCTCACTTCAGCGGTAAGTATGGTGTCTGGCAGAATATCCGTAGTGAAATTCACGATTTGTTCTACCTGTATCTTTGCAATATCTCGCTCGTCTACCAAAAGCTGAAGCGTTAATAGAGAATCGTTACCTACCCGGGCCAGTGGTTGGTTCATATTTACCATCTCCCCCGGTTCCGGGACAATATTGTATACCGTACCGTTTATTCGGCTGCGAACCAAAGCATCGCCCTGCGCTTTAGCCGCTATCTGGTAGGTAATGCGAGCTTCAGTCAGCCGATCCTGAAGGTCATCTTCTCGCTGATCCAAGGTACGCCGTGCCGCCAAGTAGCCATTTTTTGAGGCAATAAAACGCAACCGGGCATTATCAAGATTAACCTGCGTAGTTGCATTCTGCTTCATAAGGTTCTGGTAGCGCTGGTAGGAAGTAGAATCGTTTACGTACTGCTGCCAGGCGCTTTCCAACGCGAGGCGCAACTCTGATAACAACGCTGAATTTTCCGATGCATTACGACGAGCCGTTGCCAATTGTTGGGTAGCACTCTCCAGACGTAAGTCATTGGCTTCCTGCGTAATAGTAAATAAAAGCTGTCCTTCGCTTACTGTTTCTCCTTCCTGTACCAAACGCTGTCGCAGTATTCCACCGATAGGAGCAAAAACCTGGTATTCGTTGTCTGGCTGTATGGTTCCAGAGGCATAAACCGCTTCTGTGAGGGACTTATATTCAGGCTGAATTGTGTTTTCTGGTGATCCACAGCACAGAAATAGCAGTACTGGCAGAAAAAGTAATGCAAGCCGCATAGCACAGTTGAGTATTAGTATCGATATAAGAATAAGCTAAGTTTCAGCAAACCCTATCACGCCCCAACACAGACATTCGTCCTTCCTTCTAGCTTGCCGACTGACCTTCTCGGTACTCAGCTTCCGTTTGAAACGTTCGTAGGATGGTTTCTAGCTCCCGAATATGCATCCGCTTATTTCTATTCGGTAAAAAAACGTAGCCCTCGACGTAATAGATGCGATTGAGGCTTTCATCCACAAATGCGTAACTCACAAAAGGGCCACCCATTGTGATATTACTCATTTTCCAAAGTCCACGGGCTTCAATAGCAAACTTACCATCAAAATTAATCGTGTCGTAAACAATAGGCACTATCTCCTGAATGTCCATAAAACCGGGAGGATCGTCGGCGACAATATTTTTACCTAAGGTTTCCTTCCTAAACTCCATGATATTTTCCGACTGGAATAGTTCTTCTGAGGTGTAATCCTTGTAGGTAATGATAATGCTTTTATCGGCCTCTCCGGTTTGGCCAAGTTGGCGTAACCAGACAAACTGTTCCACGCTATCTTCCGTAGGAACCAGATCGTAATCCTGCGGAATACGAATGTAGAAATTATGATCCTGCAACAGTTCTCGTTCCAATGCCCGACGCTCACCTGATTTATATAGAGCCTGCATCCTTCGGTCTCGCTCTGCATCCGAAAAGTACTGCCGTATCTGCTTTCGGTTGGCCTGCAGATTGTTAAGTAGAATATCCTCACTGATACCGAAGAGGTACAAGTTCTTTTGCCCCCGGGCGAAGACATTACTAATTGGGTAACTAAAGAAGCTAGAATCACTCTGAATACGTGTGAGTGAACTTTCGGTAAAAAATCGCCGCATTCGCTCCCCGGAATCGCTCTGGTTATCCAGCGTCGTTACAAATATCATGTTTTTTGCGCTGCGCAGTACATCATTTAGTTTGAAGGGATCTACGTAGCGCAGATCGAAGTAGGGTTCACTTTGGGGCAACCCTGGTACCGTTTGCATAAAAACCTGCCGTATCTCATCTCCTAGTTCGCCTTGCCAGGCGGCAGAATCCATCACGAGAATAATTTCCTCCGCCGCTCCCCGAGCCAAAGGCAGGGTACTATCCGGAGTACCTCCACTCCCTCCGCAGGAGGTTAAAAAAATGGCAACAATACTAAGGAATAGAAATGGTCGTAGGTATGTTGGTAAAATCAAGAGCCAATATAGATTTAGGTACTTCGTTCAATTATACGAAGTAATCTACATTTTGGTACTCAAATTTGTCTAAAAATAGTCGTTACCGGCCAATAATTAGTTTCTGACCCGGTTTGATGCTATTGGAGCTAAGCTTATTAAGCTGCTTAATTTTAGTAACCGTTAACCCCTGATATTTCCGGGAAATTTCCCAGAGTGAATCTCCTGGCTGCACGAGGTGATACTTGCCCGCTGGAAGCGGCTGACGCGAAGAGGCTACCGCAGAACGCGAAGAAGACTTCACGTAAAGCGTAAGACGCTGACCGGCATAAATACGGCTTCCCCGGATATTATTCCAACGTCTAAGATCTGACAAGCGTACCCCGTGTCGTTCAGCAATTTTCCCCAATACATCGCCCCGACGTACCCGATAAGTAACTTTACTACGGCCGTAGGTGCTTCCACTGCTCTTTCTCGCCTGAGCAATAAATTGCTTTTTGATTGTTTCGCTACCTACTGTATCCAGAATTGAACTTTGATTAGCTGCCAGATAATCGGCCATATCAGCCGGTATCCGCAACGGATAATTCTTGGCCGTTTCTGGTACTACGCCCCGCCGAAGTTCGGGATTCAACCGCTTTAGATCATCTTCGCAAACATTCAACTGCTCGGCCAACACTTTTAAACTGGCAAACTGGCTAATCAATACCGTATCAGCATCTACCAGATAGTCGGGAATTTCTTCCTGAAGATTATGCTCATCAATGTAATTCAGCGTGTAGGCAATGGCCACGAACTGAGGCACGTAGGAACGAGTCTCTCGAGGCAGGTAGCGATAAATACCCCAAAAGCTCTTTTTGTATCCTGAGCGACGGATGGCTTTACGAACGTTACCAGGACCGGTGTTGTACGCTGCTAACGCTAGTTCCCAGTCGCCGAACATATTATACAGTTGTTTCAGGTACTTGCAAGCTGCTTCCGTAGATTTCTCAGGACTTTGGCGTTCATCTACGTACCAATCTTGGCTAAGACCGAACATTCGGCCAGTGCTTGGCATAAACTGCCATAGGCCTACCGCGCCAACGCGTGAGCGGGCTTCCGGCTTCAAACCAGACTCAACAATAGCCAGATATTTTAGATCTTGGGGAAGATTGTGTTTCTTCAGGTACTTCTCGAAAAGCGGAAAATAAACATCTTTACGGCGAATCACCATGCGGGTGTATTCTCGGTCTTTCACAGTAAAGTAATCGATGAACGATTTTACCCGGTGATTGTAGGTTAACGGAATATCCGACTCAATACAGGCAATACGGTCAGCCACCAAGTCATAGGAAGCATCAGGAACGTACTCATAATCGTAAGCCGGCTGAAAAAGTGCTACCGTATCTCGAGGATCGGTACTGACCGGAGCCGCTTCACAGGCAGTTACCGCTATGGCAACGATAATGAAAAAACAAAAAATTCCCGCTATTCTCGCCATTATCAATCTAATTTATCCTGGTACTTTACTGCACCTATATCTAAACAAATTCTGTACAATTTAATGAAAAAGCTTGACTAAATAAAGTGGTTTTTACTTACCCGCGTTAGTTTAGCGGGTGCTTGTTCATAAAATGATAAGCGAATGACATTAGCTCTGCCTCCCCAAATGCCCCAGCAATCATCTGTAACCCCACCGGCAATCCCTCCTGGCTATTTCCTACCGGAATTGAAATAGCCGAAACCCCGGCGATAGATGCCTGCACCGTGAATAAGTCGGCCAAATACATCTCAATTGGTGTAGCCCGCTCACCCAGTTTAAAGGCTGGAGTTGGAGTGGTGGGAAGCACTATAAAATCATACTCTTTCAATATATCACGCGTGGCATTTTGCAGCAAACGGCGCACTTTCTGTGCCTTAGTGTAGTAAGCATCATAGTAACTTGCGCTTAGTACGAATGTTCCTAGCATTATTCGCCGCTGTACCTCTTCTCCAAACGCTTCGGTTCGGGTTTTCTTGTACATTGCTTCCATCGTATGACTCTTCGGACTACGGTATCCGTAACGCACCCCATCGAAGCGAGACAGATTAGAACTAGCCTCAGCCATGGTCAGAATATAGTACGTAGGCAACACGTATTCCAACAACGGAAAATCTATCGGCTCCAGTATATGCCCATCCTGACGAAGAGAATCAAGTGCCTGCTCAGTCTTCTGTATTATATCAGGATGAATGCCCTCATGACTAAGCGTATTTTGCAGGTAAGCAATTTTACGTGGTTTAGAATCAGCAGAAAGAAATTGGGTGTAAGCGGGTACTGCTTTCTGGGAAACTGTGCTATCATATTCATCAGGCCCAGCCATAATCTCCAACAATAAAGCGGAGTCTTCTACAGTATGCGTCAGCGTTCCGATTACGTCAAAGGAAGAAGCGTAGGCGATAAGCCCGTGGCGGGAGACTCGAGAATAAGTAGGTTTTAGACCGACTAAGCCGCAGAAAGCTGCCGGTTGACGGATAGATCCGCCGGTATCAGAACCCAGCGAGGCAGTACACATGTGGGCCTGCACGGCTACCGCTGAGCCACCGGAAGAACCACCGGGTACCCGGTTCGGGTTAGCCGCATTACGGGTAGGAAAGAAGGATGAGTTTTCAGTAGATGAACCCATCGCAAACTCATCACAATTTTGCCGACCGATGATAATCGCATCTTCGTCGAGCAGGCGCTGAACGGCGGTAGCGGTAAACTGCGAACGAAAACCGTTTAAAATCTGGCTTCCACCCTGTACTGGATGATTGCGCAGGCAGAGAACATCTTTAAGGCCAATTACCATACCGGCTAAACGGCCTGCTCTTCCCTGGGAAATTTTTATATCAACTTCTTTGGCCTGAGCTTGCGCCTCGGCTTCGTAAACTTCTACAAACGCCCCAAGTTGAGCTTGCTCACGAATATTAGTGAGATAGTATTCAACAACCTGCTGGCAGGAGATGGATTTTTCCTGAAGGAGTTGCTGTATATCACGAAATGAAGTAAATGCCAGATGTTTACGACTTAGTGGTAGTGGTTCGGGTTCCTTCTTCAATCTCGTCCTTTATTTCTTTGGTTGCATCCTTAAACTCACGGATACCTCGGCCTAGCCCTTTGGCTAGCTCCGGAATGCGCTTAGCCCCAAAGAAAATAAGTAATACCAAGACAATCAAGAGAATTTCCCAACCGCCTAAACCGCCTACAAACGCAAAATTAGTAATCATATCAATTTCAGTTTTAATAAACTACGTACAGTAGCTAAAGGATAAATATAAGGAATAATTGAGTACGCTTTTCGCTTTACCTAAACAATTAACAATACTTTTGCCAAAGTAGGACTTTCTTAGCAAAGAAAATCGAGAATCTAAAAGTTCACCGAATTGAATAATAGTGTGTTCAGGTGTTTAAGTGTCCAAAGTTACATGAACACTTAAACACCTGAACACATTGCTACCTTCTTTGCAACCAAGGCTCGGGGTTAAGTTTTTGTTGATTATGCCAGATTTGGAATTGTAGGGCGGAGATACCATCCGAGTCGGTATTTACCATACCTACGGGTTCTTCGGCGCGCACCGCTTGTCCTTTTTGGACGTTTACATCCTTTAGTCGAGAATATACTGTGAAGTACTCACCGTGCTGCATAATCACCGCTTTACTGTTACCCGGCCCCGGAATTGGGGTAATGGCAATCACTATTCCGTCGAACACCGCATTTACTTCAGCATTCTGGTTGGTCTGGATATCCACGCCATCGTTAGGCACCAAAATATTTTTCATCACTGGGTGCGGATTGTTGCCAAACCGTTGGGAAATAAAGCCTGATTTAACCGGCCAGCGCAGTTGCGATTTATTTTTGGCGAAAGAGGTAGAGAGTTCTTCCTTCGAGGTATTGAGTGCCACCGCATTTTCGGTTTTGCTCCTTGCACTTTCCTCCATCTCTTTTTTAATGAGTTCGGCAATCAATTGCTCTAAGCGCTGAACATCGCTACGGCGAGAAGCAACTTCTTTTTTAAGCTGTTCTTCTTTCCGGCTTAAATCCCGGACTACCGCCCGTTGTTTGGTCTTCAGGGCAATCAAGTCCTGGTTAGCAATCACCTGTTGATCAAGCAGTACCTGCTGCTCCAGTCGTTTGCTTTCAATAGCCTCTCGCTGGTTAATCAGCGTTTCTCGAACCTTCTGAATCTGATTCACTTGGTTCTTTCGAGCCTGAGAGTACTGCTGCATATACTTAATCCGCCGAAAAAGTTGGTTAAATGTTTTTGCAGAAAACAGGAAGGTAAGACGGTCATAGCTATTACTGGTTTTACTAGCGGCGTACACCATGTAGGCATATTCCTGCTTCAGGTTCACCAAGTCTTCTTCCAGTGCGGTAATTACGCTACCTAACTCAGTAATTTGTACTTCTAATAAAGATAGTTCCTGACTAATAGAACGAATGAGTGATTCGCGGGCTTTGATTTGCTCGTTAATGGCGTTCAGTTGCCCAATGCTGCTTTCGCGGCGCGAGGATGTTTCGGAAAGAATCCGCTGGGCTTCTTTGATGCGCTGGAGATTCTCTTTCTTCTCTTTCTCCAGTTGTTTGCGGGTTGGAGATGCCTGTTGAGCCCAACTTATCGAGGATAAGCTGATAAAAAATATCATTAGCACACTCAACCAGTAGTTCTTTCTACCGCCGGGCGTACTTATCGGGAACATTGAAAGGAAACCGTAAGGCCTGATCAACAATAGAAACTTTTTTATGCTCAATGTCAATTTGTGTCCTACGCTTTCGGCCCTGCTGCCGATAGTCCAGAGAAACCAAATTACTAAATGGCAATATTTCTTCATCCAACTGCTTAAAATCGCTGTACTGTAGGTTAAGCGTGTTTTTTCCGCCTCGATTTTTTGCTGATCCGTTCGCATCTTTCTCTACCATTGCGATGCGTTCTACTTTCATCAGTTGCCGATCAATGAAGTTGTCAATCGTAATGGGGCCTTCTTCCTGCCGAACCACAAAGTAGTTCGTTTCCTGCTTCACCTGGTCATCAGCTACAATAGAGCGGGGCATATCGCCTAGCAACACTGCCTGTAGTAGGTCGTAGTTAATCGTAAAATTATATTTTTTACTTAATTCCTGGAAATTATAGCTACGGTATTCCTTTTCCAGCCGGTTTATCAGGGCTAAAGAGTCCCGATTGATGATAGCCCGAGCCGCTTCAATACCAAATCCGGGCGTTACGGAAATCCAGATCACGCTATCCCTTTTCATCCGGATGTTGGCCGTTGCGTTTACGTTCTGCTCGTCGCTACGAAATTTTATTTTGCTACTCGCGGTCAGATATTCAAAGTCAACGTTTTCAATCTGAAGCGCGTCGGCTTTTACTCCGCCGCGATCAACTCCAGTAATTTTTTTACTACAACTGGCAGCAAGAGCTAGCAACATAATCCCGACAAACAGTCGCGATACGCTTAACTGGAACAGGTTATTCGTATAGTTTTCGATCGGCAATTTTCTTGTCAATAAGTTCGGAAGCATCATCCATGCCTTTGGCTTTCATCCACTGCTGCACGGCCTCGTCTACTTCGCCCAGCTTAAAAAGTATGTCTCCGTAGTGCTCTACTACTTCACCACTACTGGCTCCCTGCTCCAACGCTCGTTCAATATACTTTCGGGCTTGCTTATACTCTCCCAGCATGTATAAAACCCAACCATGGGTATCCAGATAATTAGCATTATTCGGATTTAGTTCAAGCAAACGGGTAGAAAGTTGCTTGGCATAGGGTAGTTTTTCCTGCCGCAATGCCAGAAAATAGCTATAGTTATTCAGTACGTAATCGTTACTCGGGTCTGCCTTCAGCACCGCTTCGTAGGCTTCTTCTGACTTTTCGTACTGCTCCAAGCCGTTGTATACATCGCCCAGATAGATATTACAGTACAGCGTTAGCTCCCGGTTATTGGATAGCCGACGGGCCTGGTCGAGCGAATAGGCCGCTTCATCAAAGTTCTGCAAAGCAGCGTGAGCCGCCCCATTATAAAAATACACAATAGCCTGATTCGGAAACAACTCTAGTGCCTGCTCCGAGTGCTTCACCACACTATCGGTTTCCTGCAACGTCTGAAACTCAATGGTCAGCATGTTTTGCCAAACATCAAAATTAGTCTCATCGTAGTTGAGCGACTGTAAGTAGTAATTACGAGCCTGACGGGCACTGTCGATGGCGTTCATGAAGTCGCCCTTTAGGATGTACGCCTCCGCTTCGTCGGGATGCGACTCAAGAATATTATCAGTAAGCGTAGTTAGCAATTGTTCAGTTTCTGGGTCAGGAAGTTCCTGAATGTATTTGGCAACTAACTCTAACTTAAGTTTTAAGTTGAGATTCGGGTTGGTAAATGCTGCCCCCATGTGCTTTTCAGCTTCGGCATCATTACCCTGATTCTGGTATATCTTAGCCAGCAATAATTCCGCTTCGGGATTATCAGGAGCCATTTCCAGTAATTCTTCCAAATATGGGATAGCCTCCTGGTCTTTACCATTAGAAATAAAGATTTCAGCCAAAGCAATTACGTAGTCGCTTTCACCCGGCATAGCTTCAATCAGGCGTTCTCCTTCTTCTATGGCCTTGTCTAGTTTGTTCTGCTGCAAATAGATTCGTTGCTTGGCCACTACTACTTCTGGCAACAAACCGTATTTCTGCTCAATACGATTATAGGCTTCTATTGACTGATCAAAGTTTTGCTGATACAAATACAAAGCAGCCAGATCGAATAAGTAATCGTCGGTTTTATCCAGTCGATCAATTAAGGTTTCGTACACTTGGGCTGCTCCCTCAAAATTAGACTGCTGAGTGAGAATTTCAGCTTTGGTAAGATAATAGTACTTGTTATCGGGATTCAGTTCAATCGCCTGGTTGGCGTGCGACAGCGCATCATCCAGTATACCCTGTCGGGATAAGATGGATGCAATCTTGTAGTGAGCCGCCGCGTTGTCCGGATCACTCTCCAGCGACTTCTCAAATAGCGCTAACGCTTTCTCGTAGTCTTCTAGAATATCGTATTTTACCCCTTCGGTGAAGTAATAGGTAGCTTCTCGCACCTTACGCTCTTCGCGCGAAGCTTTATTTTTTTGGGCGAGAGTACTGGATGTCGCTATCAGCAGAAGCGCGCAGCCAAGCCAGATACTTCTCAGGAGGTAAATTGTTTTCATACTATCAACTTCTCAGGCTCCTAAAGCCTAACTTCCGATCGTTGCTTGCCATAGGGCGAATATACAACAGTTACTGGTATCAGTAAATCCGTACACGTACTAGCAACGATAATGTTTACCGCGATAGTACGCGTAGGTACGATGAATCAGTGCATATTTTCTACCACGGAGTTATAATCGCCAATGCTTAGATCGGAAGAACTTAACTTGAGGGTAACAAAGTTTCCGAGCATAGAATTCTCTAGATTAGCGTTAGCTACTACTGTGTTGGTCTGCACAATGCTGTTTTGGATGCGAGAATTACTCACTTCGGTATTATCGCCGATGGATACGTGCGGGCCAATAACCGAATTGACCAGCTTCACGTTTTCGCCCAGATACACCGGCGGAATAATGATTGATTCTTTGGTGCTTACTGACTCAGGCATATTCAAATCCTGCTGAATGTACTGCAAATACCGCTGGTTGGTGTGGACGGTAGCGTCCTTATTTCCGCAATCAAGCCATTCATCTACCTGCCCCGGTACAAAGCGCACGCCTTTATTCTTCATATTCTCTAGCGCATTAGTAATCTGATACTCGCCGGAGTTCATAATGTTATTGTCAATCAGGTATTGTAACTCATTGCGAAGAAAAGTCCCATCACGAAAGTAGTAGATCCCGATAATAGCTAGGTCCGAAACGAAAGTGCTTGGTTTCTCTACAAAGTCGATAATCGTGTTCTCTTCATTCACCTGTACCACTCCAAAGGCCGATGGGTTGGCTACTTTCTGTACCCACACAATGCCGTCCTGCTCGGCATCCAACGTAAAATCAGCCCGAAACAAAGTATCAGCGTAGGCTACAATCACGTTGCCATCCAGTAACTCCTTAGCACAGTAAAGTGCGTGGGCGGTTCCCAACGCTTCGTCCTGATAATAGATTTTCCCAGTGGCCCCAATAGATTTTGCCACGTAGCGCAGGCTTTCTTCCACTTCTTCGCCAAAGCTGCGACCAATCACAAAGCCAACCTCTTCGATCGGCTGTTGTACTACTTTAGCAATGTCCTCTACTAGCCGATGCACAATAGGTTTACCAGCAATGGGAATCAATGGTTTAGGAATAGTAAGGGTATGCGGGTGCATGCGCTTGCCCATGCCCGCCATAGGAACAATAATTCTCATATTAGTTGAAAGCACTCGGCGCCTGATTGATAATGGATAGTTGACAGTTATTAAACTATTGAAAAGTTGTGCACAAGTTACTCTCGCGCACTGGGCTAAAAAAATTGAAATAGAGTGATTTATTACGCTGGATGATCGTTGGTAGCGATTACCCGAATGTTCTATTGTTCAATGGCTCGATTGCTCAATAGTTCAAATGTTTAATTGGTCACTGGTCACTGGTCACTGTAAATTGCCCATTGTTAAGAGTGTCCCGTGCTTCCGTAGCCGCCAGCACCGCGGGTAGTTTCACTGAGTGATTCTACTTCCTGCCAGACTACCTGTTCGTGTTTGGCTACTACCACCTGGGCGATTCTTTCACCCGGTTGCACGGTGTAGGCCTCATTCGACAAATTAACCAGCAGTACTTTTACCTCTCCGCGATAGTCGGCATCAATGGTTCCGGGACTGTTTAGTACAGTGAGGCCGTGTTTGTAGGCTAACCCACTGCGAGGACGTACTTGGGCTTCGTACCCTACGGGCAGTTCAATGAAAAACTCGGTACTAATCAGGGCGCGTTCCAGCGACTGTAAGGTGATGGGGGTTTTAATAGCGGCATGCACATCCATGCCCGCCGCGTGTTCGGTTTGGTAAGCCGGCAGAGGGTGACCAGATTGGTTGACAATTTTTACTTCAATCATAGAATTGGTTAGGCTTTACTGTAGGTGCGCAAATTTCTTTTTTCCCGCAGAAAAACAACCAAGGCAAACAGCAGCGTTAAACCGATATTCAGGATGTTTTCCCACCAGATTGAGGGCAAATCTACGGTAAATGCCAGATAAATCAAGCCCACTCCGGCTAGCAGGTAGATGAGCGACGGACCGAAGAAATACGGAATTGGATAATACCTTTTGCCGTAGTAGTAACAAACCAAAGACATCACTCCGTAGCAGGCAATACTGGCGATAGCACAACCAAAATATCCGAGTACGGGAATTAGTAAAATATTTATGGTTAGGGTAACAATAGCGCCTACCGTAGCGATAATGGTTCCGAAGTAGGTTCGGTCAGTGAGCTTAAACCACACCGAGAGATTGACATAGATACCATAGAGTAGCTTTCCGAACAGCAGAAACGGCACAATGTACAACGCATCCCGATACCCTTCCCGACGCAGGAAAAGTGATCCGATCAACTCCACATTGATACTTACAGCTACTAAAATCAGAATGCTGAATAGGGTAAAGTAATGCATTACCTGTGCAAACAAGGTGGGAGCATTTTTATCTTCTGCCCCGGAAAAGAAAAAAGGTTCGCCCGCGTAGCGAAACGCCTGGATGGCCAGCAGCATAAAGATGCTCATCTTCACACTGGCACTATAGGTACCCAATGCCTCTTTAGGAGTTTTTCCAGGATAGAAGTTCTCCGGCAACAGATCAGCGAATAAAATAATATCGATGCGTTCGTTCACCATACCGGCCAGTCCCATCAACAAGATCGGGGTAGCGTACACTAGCATCGGCTTCACAAATCGACGATCCAGCACCGGTTGATAGTCAGTTAGCCACTGCCACAGGAATAACGGGGTTATGATACTAGCCATCAGATTAGCCAGGAATATGAAGCTGACGCTAATCTTTCCGACTTCATCAGGAAACCAAGTAGATACATCCAGAAACTTAGGCAGAAGTAGTAAGAAAACCAGTTGTAAACCTACCTGCAAACCAATATTAGCCAGTTTGGTAATGGCAAACCAACGAGCCTGATTCTCCAATCTCAGCCGAGCGAAAGGAATCGCTACGAAAGCATCCAACAACAGAATAACCGCTAACCAACGGACGATATGCGCATCCTGAGGATAATCCAACCACTGAGCAATGGCCGGGGCCTGCCAGAATAATAATGCCGATACCGTAAAACTGATCAACAGCACCCAGCTAAGCGCCGAGCGATAGATTTGTGGTTGCTCCGACTGATACTTCTTCTGGGAGGCAAAGCGGAAATAGGCCGTTTCCATCCCAAAGGTATACACGATATTGAAGAAGGCTACGTAAGCATAGAGATCTGTCAGTTTTCCGTACTGGCCTTCAAGAAATATACTCGTATGAATAGGAACCAAGGCGTAGTTCAGTACTCGCCCCAGAATGGTGCTAACCCCGTAGAGGGCAGTTTGCCCAGCCAGTTTTTTCAGTGGGTTCATGCGGTGGCTTTATAAACGGTACAAGCCGCAAGGATCGTACCCCATCGCGAACGAGGTAAGGAAACCGCCTAATTGTTATTCGCCGGTAAACTTGGGGGGGCGTTTTTCCAAAAAGGCCTGAGTACCTTCCACAAAGTCACGCGATTTGCAGCAGGCAGCAAAGCTATTGGCCTCGGTCTGGTAGCCATTCTCTTCGGCTTCGTAAGCCGCATTTACGCAGTCTACGAGCATACCAATGGCGAGCGGAGCCTTGGAAGTTATTTTTTGCAGTAATCGCTCGCAGTACTCAACCAGTGCCGCTTTATCTTCTACCAGTTGGTTCACTAAGCCGATTTCGTAGGCTCGCTCGGCTGAAATAGTGTCAGCCGTCATCATCATTTCTAGAGCTCGTCCCCGCCCAATTAGGTTAGGTAGCCGCTGAGTGCCACCAAAACCGGGAATTAGCCCTAAATTTACTTCTGGTTGCCCAAAGACCGCGCTCCGGGAAGCAATCCGCATATGACAGGCCATTGCTAGTTCGCAACCGCCGCCTAAAGCAAAACCATTTACTGCGGCTATAATGGGTTTATCGCACTTTTCAATAGAAGCAAATACTTCCTGTCCGATCTCAGCAAATTTTCGTCCGTTTACTTCGTTCAAATCGGCCACTTCGCTAATATCTGCCCCAGCGACGAAGGCTTTTTCCCCCGATCCAATAATAATTACTGCTTTTATATCACTGTCATCGTATACTTCCTGAATTGCTTCTCCGATCTCCTCCAACGTAGCTTTATTCAGGGCATTGAGTTTATCTTCCCGGTCAATAGTTAGTGTGAGGATTCCATCTTTGATAGTAGTACTGATGTACTTAAAGTTTGCCATAGTTATGTCTTTAAACCTAAACTGTACGTCCACGACCGCAAGAAGCAACCGTGGACGTACGTTGAAGCTCAGCTTTTTTGCGAGACTTTCTGAGCGCAAATATAACAGGTGGGGTACTATTCTCAAAAACTTGACCTCACTGCAGTCTGCACTGGCAGAACGGTACGAATTAGGGAACAGAAAAAAATAGGGCAAACATCTCAAAAAAAAGCTGGTTAGTTTTCTTTTGTTGGGCTAAACCCCCATACCTTTGCTTTAATCATTTTGCACGAATATTTTTTTAAAACATAATAATTTACTATGTCGGAAAAACGAAAAATTACGGTTGCCTACGGCGACGGAATAGGTCCGGAAATTATGAAGGCTACGCTAAGTATTTTAGAAGCCGCCGGGGCTGGTATCGACCCCGAAGTTATTGAAATTGGAGAGAAAGTTTACGAGCGGGGGGTGAGTTCCGGTATTGAACCTTCTTCTTGGGATTCGCTGCGAAGTACCAAAGTTTTTCTGAAAGCACCCATTACTACTCCTCAGGGCGGCGGTTTTAAATCGCTTAATGTTACTACCCGCAAAACACTGGGACTATACGCTAACGTGCGCCCCTGTCGCTCGTACAGTCCCTACGTCCCTACCCGCCACGATATGATTGATATGGTTATTGTGCGGGAGAATGAAGAAGATTTATATGCGGGTATTGAGCATCAGCAAACCGAAGAGGTGGTACAGTGCCTGAAACTAGTAAGCCGCCCCGGCTGCGAAAAAATTATTCGTTACGCCTTCGAATACGCCGAAGCTTACGACCGTAAGAAGGTGACCTGCTTTTCCAAAGATAACATCATGAAACTGACCGACGGGTTGTTTCACCGTACCTTTGATGAGATCGGTAAGGAATATCCTGATATTGAGCAGGAACACATGATTATTGACATTGGCTCGGCTATTCTGGCAGATAAGCCTGAAACACTGGACGTAGTAGTGACGCTGAACCTATACGGCGATATTATTTCCGATATTGCAGCTCAGATTGCCGGTTCGGTAGGTTTAGGTGGGTCGTCTAACATTGGTGAAAGTTGCGCTATGTTTGAAGCTATTCACGGCTCAGCCCCCACCATTGCCGGAAAAGACGTAGCCAATCCATCGGGTCTGATTAATGCAGCCATTATGATGCTGGTTCATATTGGCCAGCCCGAGGTAGCCTCTCAGATTAATAATGCCTGGCTATATACCCTGGAGTCGGGAATTCATACTGCTGATATTTACCGCATCGGCCAAAGTAAAGAGTTGGTAGGAACGCAGGCTTTTGCCAAAGAAGTTATTAAAAACCTGGGTAAAACACCCAAGCGACTTACCCCGGCCGATTACCACCCGGTACAGGGCAAAAAGCTACACTACAGCACTCCACCCGACCCTAACCGGCAGAAAGACCTGGTAGGGGTAGATGTTTTTATTGACTGGAATGAGAGTGATCGTGATCCTAACGTAATTGGCGATGGGCTATCGGCCATTAGTGGCGACGATTTTACGCTGAGAGTAATTACTAACCGGGGGGTTAAGGTGTACCCCGATGGATTACCCGAAACATTTTGTACCGACCACTGGCGATGCCGCTTTGTAGCCGAAGAGGGAAAAACAGTCACCCACCAACAGATTATCGGTTTACTAAACCGATTGGATGAGCATAATTTTGATTTCATCAAGACCGAGCAACTGTACAATATCGACGGTGAACGTGCTTACTCTTTAGCTCAGGGACAATAGTTGAAGTAATGATTAGTGATTAATGACGAATGAACGGACATTGATCATTAATCGTTCTTTTCGGTTTCGGAGGCTTCTTGCTCTTCGGGAGCTGATTTAGCGGTAGCGTCGGCTGAGGAAGTCGCTTCAGGATTTTCTGAATCTTCAGTAGATTCTTTTTCATCTTCCTGCGGTTCCAGTACCTCCGGAGCCTGCTTCAATAGGATGGTGTACCAGTTTACCAGTTTTTTCATATCTGAAGCATATACCCGGCTTTCGTCGTAGTCGGGTACCACGTGCTTGAGAAACGCCTTTAGATCTTCACTGTCGGAAGTATCTACTCCGGGATCATCGCCAAACTCTTCGTATATTTTCTGGAACACTTCTTCCAGCGGAACGGCTCCTTCTCCACTGGTGGTGTAGATAGATACCTCCTTTAAAACTGAAACCCGCTGATTGATGTTCACCATCATCCGCTTCTTTTGATCATCGAGTGTTTCTACGATCATACCTGCGCGAGATGGTTTTAGTACGTGAAATAGTCCTCCCTTACCAGCAATCGCTGCAATTTCGCTTATCTCCATAACAGTAAATGGTTTTTATTGACGTAACTCTAAGGTAACGGTTGTACCGCTGCTCTGTTGTAAAACGGGGGCGAATATAGCAAAAAAGCTATTGAGTAGCCGTCAGTAGCTCATCGAGATACCCTAAAATTTCTTCTCGACCAGTGCGGGTTACTGATGAACTGATCAGCATAGGCGGCAGTTCGGCCCAAGTTTCACGCATGGCGGTCTCAAAGGCCCGAATAGATTTTTGCGTTTTTTTCTCGTTCTGCTTATCGGCCTTGGTAAAAATAATGGTGAACGGCACCCCTCGTTCGCCTACCCAGTCAATAAACACCAAATCAATTTTCTGCGGGGGAATACGGGAGTCTATTAAGACGAATAGGCTGACTAGCTGAGGGCGGTTCAGTAAGTAAGATTCAATCATTTTTCCCCAATCATCGCGAGTAGTTTTACTCACTTTAGCGTATCCGTAGCCGGGTAGGTCAACTAGGTGCCACTGCTGGTTAATCAGAAAGTGATTGATAGTTTGGGTTTTGCCGGGAGTGTTGGAAGTTTTGGCTAGTTTCCGGCGTCCAGTGAGCATATTAATGAGCGAAGACTTACCAACGTTGGATCGACCAATAAAAGCAAACTCGGGTAGCGATCCGGCCGGGCACTGATCAACCTCAGCACTACTCTTCACGAACTCTGACTGTTTAATCTCCATTACTACTTGGGCTCAACTTCTTTCGCTGGGTCATTCACTAGTCGGAACATCGGACGCCGGAATACCGGTTGACCAGTGCTATCCAGCGAAGACATTAGTTCTTTATTTTCTTCAATAAAGCGATTAAAGTCCCGGCTCACCTGATCGTACCGTAAACGATACAGAGCTACACTGCTATTTTCGCTGATAATTTTATCGGTCAGGTACAGTACAGCGGGGTTCTCTTCTCCTTCGGGAAAATGATCGGTCAGGTACACTAGTGAATCGCTGATCACTCCGGTCAGGCTATCGTACTTCTGAACCTGAGACGCATTTGCCACGGTGATAGAATCAAACCTGATCTCACGTAGCTCCTTTACCATCTGCTCCAGGAAATTTAGCGTATCGGCCCCCACCAGATCATCTTTATCCAGTTCCTTTATCAACTGATCCAAATGCACTAATTTCTCTTCGTCGCTTTGCTTGAGTGAATTCCAGGCGTAGTTCAGGCTATCGTTCAGCCGATAGTAAGTGGTGCGGAGTGAGTCAAACTGCTCTACCGATACATGCTCACCCTGCCGGTTGATAGTAGTGCTACAGCCGATAGAACCGATAATAAGTACGAAGCTAAGCCAAAGCGTCCCCCGCCAATGCCGCATAGGTTAGTAGAATTTTATTGAATATTTGAATGAATAAGTGATGGAATGAATGAACGGTAAAGTACTGGCAGACTTATTAAATCATTCACTCATTTTTCATTCGATCATTCGTTACGAATATAAGCCATTTGGCAAAGGAATTGTTAATTTCGCCTCAAATTATTGATCATCGGCATGCCCACTCCTGACAAAAAGTATTTGCAAAATGCTCACGAATATTTTCATGTTCTAAACATCACCCTTTATTTACTCATTGCCGGCCCACTGGTGTTATTCTGTGTTGCCTATTTGCAATACGAAGGTCAGGGCGGACTTAAGTCTACGCATCGCTTCTCGGCCTTACATATTGCCTTATTAGTTGGGACAGCTATCAGTGTATTTTTCGCTTTCCGGAGATACCGGAGGGCGATGCTACTGGTAGAACCTAATTGGTCGTTCCGCCGGAAGCTTCGCTACTTTTACCAGCAGATTCGACAGATGTACATTTGGTTTATGACCTCTAACGCGCTGGTAGCGTTAGGACTATACCTCACCGGCGAGCAACTCTTTGCCGGACTTTACGCTATTGTACTGGTAGTTTTTTCACTGCATCGCCCCACCCCCCGCCGGGTAGTCCGCGATCTGAAGCTAACAAAAGCCGAAGGAGTACGCCTAATGAGCGAACAGCCCTACAACGAAGAAGTATCAAAGAATAGCGAGCAAGCTACCGAAGAAAAGGATGTATGAGCGGATTAATTTATTTTTTGTAACATAATGGATTCCTTGAGGTGAGTCAAAATCCACTAGTATCTTCAGACACGAAGGCTTGGTTTCCTAACCTATTTATCCCTGGTGCTATGAAAGCCGGGACCACTACTCTACATTATTGTCTGAGTCAGCATCCTAGTATCTATATGGCTCAGGATAAGGAACCTAATTTTTTTACTAATGACCGTACGTTCGGATTATTGGATGAATACTATCAACCTCTTTTTAGAGACGGTATCAACTATTGCTACCGAGGTGAAGCCAGCATCAACTATATGGGGAGCCTAAAAGCAATTCAGAGAATCAGGGAATGGACAATATCTCCCAGATTTATCTTTATTTTGAGAAATCCGGTAGACCGGGCTATTTCACACTATAACTTTTACCAAGGGCGAGGTTTTGAACATAAAAGTTTTCGTGATGCATTTTACGATAGCATATCAGTCCCATATGATGAGGATCATATCTCACCAGCGTACTACGCCCGTGGGCATTATGCCCGGTGGATAGAAACCTATCAACAAACGTTCGGGAAAGAATTTATTCACTTAATAACGACCGAAGCTCTCCAAAAACAACCACAGCAGACGATCAACTCCTGCTTTTCCTTTCTTGACCTTCCCCTACTACCTACTATTGAGGTGCCTCTTCTTAACCAAAGCACTGTTCTGAAAAATCCTAGAATGTATAAACAGGCGATGGATTTGATGTCAGGGAGACACAACAGCCTACTAAAGAGATGGTACCAAAAAGTATTCTCAGATCGCCACCGTATTACCATCCGTAGAAAAGCATTACAAATCGTAGAAGCTACTAAAACCAAATTTCTATCTTTCCAACAACCAGATTCCATAGATGAAGATACCAGGCAATGGGTTGCTTCGTACTATCACGAAGATGTAAAGCAACTGAAAAAGCTCACAGAATGCCAGTTTTCCAATTGGATGGACTTTAATTAAATTTAGTTATGCGAGCAACTACATACATTAGAATTTTAAAGGTGCTCTATTATAAACATTTACTAGAATCTCTTTCTATTGAAAAGACAAGAAAATACACCCCTTTCATTATTCTATGTCACCCCCGATCAGGGTCTACTTTGTTACATACTTATCTAAATTCTCACCCGAACATATTATCGTTAGGAGAATATTTGGGAAATAAAGTTAGGAATAGCAACGAGACAAAAGCAGCAGAATTAGTTGATAAGAAATTATTCAAACTATACTCACGAAACATTCAGGCAGTTGGAGTAAAATTCTTCTTCCAGTACACTGCCTATCCTCTCGGAAAGGATATGATCTCTTTATTAGCTAGTAGACAAAGCGTATTAGTAGTTTATCTTTACCGAGAAAACCTCTTACGCAACTTAGTATCTTTAAAAATCGCTGAAAATACTGGTCAATATACTATGTGGAAAAAAGGTCAGAAAATGAAGGTGGAGAAACGGAAAATATACCTTTCGGCAGAAGAATGTAAGACTCAATTAATGAGTATGGATGAGCATTCACATTATTGTAGAAAACTTTTTAAAAACCATGATTTACTGCCAATATCCTACGAGTCACTAGTAAGCCATCCAACCACTACTCTTACTAGAGTGCAGAAATTCTTGAAAGTAAAGCCTTATAAACTACAGTCTCTACTTATAAGACAAAATCCCGAACCTCTAACTAAGCTTATTTTAAATTACAATGAGATTAAACAAGCATTAGCTTCGACGAAATGGGCTAAAATGTTAGAAGGGTAAATTAACAGAAGCTGGAAATAGTTGTCAGTAACCTATAGAATAAAGGTTTTCTCTTTAGCTGACGTAGTAAACCAAATAGCAATTCCACTTCTTTGTGATTTCCCGAGCGAAAAGCTTGACGAAGCTCGTACTTAAGTCGGGTAGCTAAAGCCTTTCGTTCTTCATCACTTTTGTTCAGCTTCAACGCCTTTTGGCAGACTAAATAAGTAGAATACAATTGCGGATCACCGGGGCGGTACCAGCCGGTGGACATTGATTCAGAATGTTTCCGTACTTGGGTAGTACAGTCATCTAAGTAGGCGTATTTCCAATTTCGGGCTGAGCGTACCCAGAAGTCAAAATCTTCGTAAGCAAGTTGCTCGTCGTACCCCCCCATACCATCCAGCACTTTTTTTCTTATCATCATGGTGGGCGAGGAAATAAAGTAGCGGGCGAGTACCTCGGCATATATATCCCCGGTAGGGATAGGGCGAATATGCTTGAGCCGGTTGCGGTAATGGTACCATAGATGATTTCCTGTTTGGTCTACGTACTCAGCTTCGGTAAATACTACGCCATAATCATCCGGTAGACTCTCAAAATAGCTAACTTGTTGTTCAACCCTCTGGGGAAGCATGATATCATCAGTGGCAAAATCAATAACATATTTTCCTTGGGCGAGCGCCAAACCGCGATTGAAGGCGGTGCAACTACCAACATTTTCTTTCAAAAAAAGAATTTTAACCGGAAATAGGGCAGGATTTTCTTCTAGATATGTTTTGGCAGTGTTTACACTTTGGTCAGTACTTGCGTCATCCACTAAAATAAGTTCAATAGCTGGGTAAGTTTGGTTTAAGACTGAGCTTAAGGCCTGTTTGATAAACAACTCGTGGTTATAGCTTAGGGCGATGACTGAAACTAAAGGTTCCTCCATCATCCTAAAGCTAAAAAGTAAGTATACTTCTCTGAAGAAACACCACCCATTCGAGCCTTAAACTTCCGAACTGATTCAGCACTGGATGTTCCTAAATCTAATACACTAATCTTCTGAGATTGACAGTACTGGTAAACAGTGTCTAGCAGTAAGACGGTAGGGCTGTAGGTACCATAAGAGGCCAAAGCAGTGTAGTAAAAAGTGTATAAGGCCGACAGGGAGACTCTTACCGCTACACATGCAGCAATACGTTTTTGTAAGTAATATACCGAAAATAGCTGGTATTGATCAGGAAATTTGCACACAGATTCTTGTAAGGCCGATAATGGGAGCGACAAAAAACGCTTTCGAGCTTGATAACTCATTTCAACAAACGAATACACTTCTGATAGTTCATCTATCGATTCACGTGCGCTAGTGAAACTAGCACTAACACACTTTTTAAGTTTTCCTCGCTGTCCAGCACTCATTTTAGTTGATAGCTCTCGCTCATCAACTGGTATATGATGATTGACTGCTTCTTCCTGTACAACGAAGTCCTGATCCAACAATGCCTGGTGAAGTAATTTGGCTTCATCTACCCGGTAGGCAGGGATACAGTCTCGGATTTCTACTGAGGTAATTCCTCGTTGAGTTAACTGATCACGCACAAAAACAACAAAGTCGGTTAGTTGAGCAATATTTATACTTAGGCTGTATTCCAGTGATCCGAACGGGAGCTGCGGTAAGCTAATCGCACACAGTGAACCCTCGAGCGAGGTTTCCATGGCGAAGTGGATGCGGGCAATAATCAGCTCTCTAGCATGGTCTACGGCATAAAAAGACTGCACTTCGTATTCTTTTAATCGTAGGAACGATGTCTGGTTATACAGATACGGCTCAAAGGCCAGTGCGTAATGAGTGGGCGGACGAAGGCTGGTATATTCAACAGAAGCTGTGAGCATAGGGCAAAGATCACAATATAGTGGTTTAATAAAAATACCGGAAAATGAGCTGAGCACTACTTAGGCACTAAAATCATAAGTTGAAGTATAACTAACACTCCGGTTTAGCGTTCATATTTTCTGGACGAGACAATGAAGGGTATGAGAATTTTACAAACTACAATGTTAGTATGCGCTTTGGTAACTAGTGCCTGGGCGCAACATTCCATCTCTATTGATAATCCAGAAATAGAGCGGCTAATCAAAGAAAATATTCAAAGCCTATACAATACTGAGGTAGAAAATAGTAAGCGTTTAAACCGGCAGATTCGCCAATTATTGCCAAATCACCCGGTAAACCCGTTACTGGAGGCATTGACGATCCGGTCAGCCCACCACCCGCTAGAGCCAGAAAGCCCGGAGATGGAACAGTTAAAAGATTATCTGTATCAGCCCGTAGAAAAAGCTGAGGTTTTGCTGGATGAAGACGAAGACAACCCCGAGGCCGACTTTTTTGCAATGGCAGGCTACGGATTGCTATCGCTGTATGAAAATGAGTCGGGTAACTATATGAAGGCCGTAGGGCGGGCTAAAGAGGCTTACAGTTGTCTAAAAGAGGGTATGGATATGAAGGATGAGTACGTGGAGTTTTATTTCTCTACCGGACTCTACAATTACTACCGCGAAAAGTATCCGGAAATTCATCCGATCTATAAACCTTTTATGTGGTTCTTCAAAAGCGGAGATAAAGCCCTGGGACTGGAGCAGATTAACAAGGCATACCAGGAATCTGTTTTTATGGAAGCCGAAGCTGCTGATTATCTGGCGCACATTTATTTAAACTACGAATGCGACCTTCCTCAGGCGCTAAAGTACGCCCGAACCCTAGCCGAGAAATACCCCAAAAATCTGTACTTTGCTACAACTTTCGCCGATGCTTCCCTTCTGGCCGGGGTTTACGAAAATTTAGAAAATCCTATTGCCCAGCTTATTGAGAGCGACAGGAATTACTACCAAATGAGCGGCCATCTATTTCAGGGAATGCTGCTGGAAAAGCGTGATAAGAACTACCCTCAGGCCGAGCAGCAGTACATTAAAAGTCTGGAAATGGGCACTGGTCTAAAAAGCGAAGAAGCTGAAAACTATCGCAGTTACGCTTACGCCGGCTTAGCCCGCATTGCCCATCAGGAAAAGAAGTACACCCAAGCCCGTCAACTGTACGAAAAAGCACTGTCTTCAGCTCAATACCAACAGGTAGAAGAAGAGGCGAGGGAGTATCTGAATTAACAGGGTGTTCAGGTGTTCAGAGTTATTGTATTTACATGAACACAGAAACACCCAAACACTTATTTGTTCGCTAAAGCCGGATCATCTTCTAGGGTCTCTCCGGTAGCAAATCGTTGTTTTCCTAGCTCCAAAAAATCCACGAAGTTAGATACATTTAAGTCATAAGCTTTGGGTTCGGCTAGTAGCTCTCCCTGCTCGTTCAGCAGCACGTAGTAGGGCTGGGCGTTATTGTTGAACCGACGGATTTGCAGGTCAGCGTTTTGCTTGCCAATGGTTTTCTTCACTTTATTATCGTACTCCGAAGTATACCATTCTGATTCGGGTAGTTCAGTTTTTTCGTCTACGTACAAAGCCACCATCACAAAATCTTCTCTCAGTCGGCGTAGCACGGCTGGGTCGGACCACACCCGGGCTTCCATTTCCCGACAGTTCACACAACCGTGCCCAGTAAAATCAATAAACAGTGGTTTATTCTGAGCTTTGGCACAGGCCAGTGCCTGATCGTAATCAAAGTAGCCTTGAATGCCGTGGGGGAAATGGAGCAGTTTATCAAATTTGGGCTCTTCACAAATGGTTTCCTGACTACTCGCCAGCGTAGCTCCGCTACCGCTAGCCGACTGTTGCTGGGCAATGAGCAGGGGCATATTGAAATCATGAGTATGCATGGGCGGCAGGTAGCCCGCTAGCGCTTTCAGTGGAGCCCCAAACAATCCTGGAATCAGGTAGACCACAAACGAAAAGGTGGCGATCGCCAACATCAGTCGGGGTACCGAAATAGATTCTAATGGACTGTCGTGCGGCAATCGCAGCTTGCCGAGTAGATAAAAACCCATCAGGGCAAAAATGACGATCCATAGCGTCAGGTACACTTCCCGATCCAGAATATTCCAGTGATACACCTGATCAGCCACACTCAAAAACTTCAGAGCCAATGCTAACTCTAAGAAACCTAATATTACCTTCACCGAATTCAACCACCCCCCCGATTTCGGCAAATTATTAAGCCACTGCGGAAAAGCCGCAAACAAAGCAAACGGAATAGCAAAAGCCAACGAAAAGCCCAGCATACCGACAATAGGCTTTACGAACTGCCCACCAGCTGATTCTACCAATACACTACCCACAATGGGTCCGGTGCAGGAAAAAGAAACCAGCACTAAAGTGAATGCCATGAAGAAAATTCCGTAGTAACCGCCCCGATCGGCCTGCTGATCTACTTTGTTAACCAAAGAACTAGGTAGGGTAATTTCAAATAGCCCCAGAAAAGATAGTGCAAAGAAGATAAAAATGCCAAAGAAGAAAAGGTTAGGCAACCAGTGAGTACTTAGCCAGTTAGCAAAGGCCGGACCAAAAATAACCGACACCAAAGTACCCACCACCGTGTAAATAGCAATAATTGATAACCCATAAATAACTGCCTTTCGGATAGCTACACTATTGCTATTGCTGCCACCAGTGAAAAAGGTAACTGTCATCGGAATCATTGGAAACACACAGGGAGTGAGCAGAGCGGCCAGTCCAGCCAAAAAAGCAATAAAGAAGAAAGTAATGAGCGTATACGGACTGGTAGACTCTCGCGAACTGATATTAACATCGGTACTGGGAATTGGTTGAGCAGCCTCCTGGTTGGTACTTTCTGCTGAGGAACTAGCTTTCCCACTCAATGGCATTGCTAAAGAAAATTCATCATCAAACGGAATGCAGCGTCCGTCGACATCAGTACACACCTGGTAGCTGTACGAGCCAGTTACTTTATTTAGGTTTTCACCTAGCACTTTAACGGTCTGCCGGAATTCAGCTTTACCGATGAAGTAGGTATAATTGCCCTCCCAGAGTTCGTCGTACTTCTCCTTGGCCCCAATAGGTTTAATATCGCCTACCAACTCATAGCCATCGTTAGGCTCGAAGGTAAATTCGGTCACCATCGGACCCAGATCAGGATCAAAATCGGAAGAATAGAGGTACCAGTCTTTATCAATATCAACCGTGAAGATCAGGTCGATCTCATCACCCACTTTTACTTCATCTTCCGACCAGGCCACCTGCCAACGAGCGGGTTGCAGAATCTGCGACGAAGTCGAACAGGCGATTAGTGAAAATATAGCAGTAAACAGATACGGAAGTTGTCGGGTGGGTATCATGCGCAACAGGCCTGGCTAAAGTACAAAACGTTTCGAGTGAAAGAACGCTCCTTACTTAGGAAAAGTTGCTTGGTAACAAGGTACAATGGAGTACTGGCAACCTTGCAAAACGCAAGGCTTATTGGTTAAACTGAAGACGTAAGTCAGATCAGGCGAATACTTCTTCTGGCTCCGTGATACGGCGACGAACCGGCCCGTCGTCGTCGGGTAACGTCACTCCAGGAGGTAAATCGAGATCAGGAGTAGGAGTCATAGAAATGCCACCATCATCATCGTCATCATCATCGTCGCGAAAGCGAAAGTTTCGCTTTTTCATGAGGACGACCATGAAGTAAACCATGATCACATACGCCGCACCCATAAGTAGCAAGTCAATCATAGGACGTTCCTCCGATAGGATTAATTATGTTCTTTAAATCTATGAAAAAAACGTGTGAAAAACGTATTAGTTCTAAAAAATAAAAAATTGCTAGTTATCCAAACTTTATTTGTAAATAACACTAACAGATTACCACTCAATTTATTAATTAAGTAACATATGCTCTTATTTCTTTTTACGCTAAAGCTTGCCGTCGGGTTTGGCGCAACAGCATTACTGCCGAAAAAGCCGTAAATAAACTTAAAATGAAATAAGCAAACACTACATTAGAGCCAATCCCGAAGAAATGAGCTGAAAAGAGCATAATAAAACATACTCGCATAGTTACGTTCAGAATACTGAAGATACTATTCACTCGCCCAATTACTTCGTTAGGAATATACTTAAACAGAAAAGCTAACCGGATAACCCGCGTACCGGCATTGGTGAAGCCAATAAATAATCCCACACACAAAAATAGAAACACCGACTGCGTAGTGGCACTCAGCAGTAAAGCCCCTGTTGTAATAACCATCATCACCACAATAGCGTATATCGGATGCATATTTCGGAACAGCCTACTTACTCCAATGCCCGCCGATAACGCCCCAATCCCGTAAAGCACTTCCATCCCGCCGAAAACATGCCCCCCCGCTCCTAAATGCTGAGAAACATAGAGTGGCATCAGGGCGTGAAGTTGTACCAGCATAATCACAAAAATGCTATGGGAAAAGAAACCAAACCGAAATATAGCCGGATGCTGCCGTAGATAACGAAAGCCCGACTGCAAACGCTTAAAGAACGCTCCCCGCTCAATTTTTTCAAATTGGGGAGTGTAACGGATCAGGCTGATTAGCGTGATGGAAGCCAGATAAGTGATGCCATCCATTAGAAAAATTTCGTGCATACTCCACTTCTCGATGACGAACGAAAAAGAGTGGGTTTGTCCAAAAACTGACAAAGTAGGGTGCCAATCCAGCCCCTCCAACAGCAAAGCAGCAAAAGCCCCCGCTAATACATTGGTCGACTGCCCCACAATCTCAATAGCTGAAGTTACCTTGGTGTACTCTCCTTCCGAACTAATTTCGTGGGCAAAAGCGTATAAATTGGGGTAGTGTAAATAAAAGCCAAAGATAGTAACGGCGAATACCACCACAATTAGTGCAATAGGCAAACCACCCTGTAAGAAACCGTAGCTAGCTACCAAAAGTAAAATGATGGCTTCGGTGGTATTGGTCAGCAGAAAAACCTGCTTGCGATTGAAGCGATCTACAATAGTGCCAGCGGTAAGTCCCCACAGTAGCGTAATAAACGTAATTACCCCGTAGATAAGATTAAACTGCGACGACATACTCTGCTGAGCAAAATACCAAGGTACCGCTAGCATGGTAATCCCTTGGGCGAAACCCGAAATACCGTTAGCAGTAAAAAGCAATAAAAGTGTTCGCCGATGAGAACGCAAAAGCAGTAAAGTTAAACCTATTCTCCATCTCAACGATTGAAGACAGAAAGAGTTTGTGTTGTGGTTCGATTGTCCGATGGCGACCGCCGCGCAGTTCTATTGTTACCTTACTTCAACTGATCTGCTAACAATCGAACAATGAAACCATTAAGCAATGGAAAATGATAAAGAAATAACCACCTGGAAACAACAAGTCAAGGTAAAGGCTGCCAAGTACTGCGCCTACCAGGAACGCACTCAGCAAGAGGTGCGCGATAAATTGTACACTTACGGTCTATATTCAGATGCGGTGGAAGAAGTGCTATCCGACCTGATTAGCGAGGGATTTGTGAACGAGGAGCGATATGCCCAAGCATTTGTTCGAGGAAAATTCCGCAGCAATAAGTGGGGGAGGATTAAGATTGAGATGGGGCTACGCCAGAAAGGACTGTCCAACTACTGCATCCGTAGTGGATTAGCTGAGATCAAAGAAGAAGATTACCAAAAAACTCTTCAGGCACTCATTCGGAAAAAGTGGAATTCTCTGATTAGAGAAGAACCCTACGCCCGCAAGCATAAAACCGCTCGCTTCGTGATGGGAAAAGGCTACGAATCTGAGCTAGTGTGGAAAATACTAGGCAGTTACGAGGGTTGAGCCACTAGATGCTCGCTATCTAGTATAGGTACCACATCGTACTTGTCGGGCTCTAGGCAAAATCGCATATCTTTTTCCGCCGACAGCTTTTTTAGCCGTTTAGCGTGCGATGTCTGCGAGACTACCTCGTACAGATTGTCTTTAGAAGTGTTATACATAAGTTGGGCAGCCAACGCTGAATCTCCCTTCATTTCAAAGTGATCTCCTAGTTTGGATACCAATGCTCCGGCAAACAATGTATCTTCCAGATTGATATGTCCTTTCCAACCGGCACAAACAATTAGGGTATTTTCGTTGAGTTCTTTAACCCGTTCAGCCAGCGCACTTAAATTAAGAAATGCTCCTATCATCAGTTTTTTGGCCGACTTGGCTTTCTCAATGGCTAGTGTACCGTTGGTAGTAGTCATGGCCAGTGATTTTCCGCTGAGGTCACCGTTCATTACATCGTAGGGTGAGTTGCCAAAGTCAAAGCCTTCTACTTTAGCACCGTCTCGCTCTCCCGCCGACATATATCCTAAGCGCTGTAAGGCCAGGCAACCTTCCACATAGGCTACGGGCATCAGCCGGTCTAGTCCGTGGGCAAAAGCAGTAATCATAGTGGAGGACGCTCGTAGCACATCGACGACGACCGCTACTTTTTCTACTACTGAATACTGGTGTAGTAGATCCGGTGTTAAGCAAACTTCTATGGTTTTCATTTCATTGCGTAGTTGGAGTGACAAAAGGTGGTTTCATTATTTCGGCCTTCAGGCGGCGGTTGCGGACACCTACGTAGATAGCATTGCCAGGCTGGGCGTGAGATTTCTCTACGTAACCCAAACCAATCCCCTTCTGCAAGGAAGGCGACTGCGAACCGGAGGTAACCCTCCCAATTTTTTCGTCCTGCTCATTAAATAATTCGTAGCCGGTACGAGGAATGCCCCGGGCGACCATCACCAATCCGTTTAGCTTGTTTTCTCCGCCCGATACTTTACGATCTTGCAGGAAGACAGAGTTGGTAAACTTCTTATTAAACTTGGTAACCCAACCCAATCCGGCTTCAATGGGGCAGGTTGCATCGTCAATGTCATTACCATAGAGGCAGTAGCCCATTTCTAGGCGTAGCGTATCGCGAGCTCCCAAACCGATAGGTTTGATATTATGTTCTTCTCCCGCTTCAAATATAGCGTTCCACAGCTTTTCGGCCTGATCGTTAGCTACGTACAGTTCAAAGCCACCCGCTCCAGTGTAGCCGGTAGCCGAGATAATCACATGCTCAATACCGGCAATACGGCCGCGCTGGAAGGTATAAAACTTCATCTCATCCAGCTTAATGTCAGTAAGTTTTTGCAGTGTATCGGTAGCCTTGGGCCCCTGCACTGCGAACAGTGAGATACGGTCAGAGGCATTTTCCATTTCTACCTCCTCAGTATTATAGCGCTGAATCCACTCCCAGTCTTTCTCAATATTCGCAGCGTTCACCACCAGCATATATTCCTCCTCACTTAAGCGGTACACCAGCAGATCGTCTACCACTCCCCCATCTTCGTTCGGTAAATAACTGTACTGGGCCTTACCGTCGAATAGCTTACTGGCATCGTTGCTGGTCACGCGCTGCACCAGGTCTAATGCTTTGGGACCTCGCACAAAAAACTCGCCCATATGCGACACGTCAAACACCCCTACGCTCTGGCGAACGGCCAGATGTTCTTCAATATCCGAACTGTAGCGCAGCGGCATCAGGTAACCGGCAAAAGGTACTAGTTTGGCCCCTAGTTTCTCGTGAGTATCGTGTAGTGCTACCTTCTTAAGATTTTCTTCCATAGTTAGGCAATGGGTGGTGTGTATTGCGCATCAAAGGTAATTAGAAAGGAGGGAAACACCAATGGACTGCCGACCGGACGGTGGTTAACTACAATACAATACCGAAATGCTCCTTCAGCTTATGCGCAAAGGCTTTCTGGTCTTCTACTGGAGTCTCCCACTTTTCGGAGCCTTGGGTTTCAATAAAGGATTTATCGGTGAGGGTGATGCGCCCTCGGGGGGTCATTAGTGAGCAAAGTCTACCCTGGGTGAAAAGTGATTCGGGAGAGGTTTGGTGGTAGACGCACATCTCACTGAAATCAGTAAGCTCTTGCGGATCGCGTCGGAATTTGTACATCTTGATAGGCGCTTCGCCTTCCGTAAAGCGTTGAAGGAGGGTTTCTTCGGCGTTTAGCGAAAGCAGTTGGTAGTACGTACCATCTTGAAGTTGAGGAGCATCGGTACTAAGCAAGAGCGGTTCGGGAAATTTAGTACCAAAGCCAACATCTACTAGCCAGTCTTCTTCCAAATGAGCGACAATAGCTACGTGACCAAAATAGGGGGTGAACTGCTGCTTGGGCTGAGAAAATACACTGCACGTAATGAAATGAGTAACGAATCCAAAGTCTCTAAGCAACTCATTGAACAGCCCATTTACTTCAAAGCAGAAGCCTCCCCGCTTCCGCCGTACAATTTTGTCGCAGAACCGATCAAGGTCAATACGGATTTCCTGCTGCCGATGGATATCCAGATTTTCAAAGGGCACCTGCTGAAGGTGCGTCCGTTGCAGTGCCCTCAACGTATCAAGCGTAAGCTCTCGCGAACCACGGTACCCAATACGGTTTAGGTAAGCATCCGTATTCATTGATGGCTTAATCCTGGTTGGCCGTAGTTTCTTTCTCTACCAACTTAATAGACTCGGAGTTAATGCAGAAGCGTAAGCCGCTGGGGGGAGGTCCATCGGGGAATACATGGCCCAGGTGGCCGTCGCGTACATTGCACATCACCTCTACCCGTACCATACCGAAGGAGGAGTCCTTTTCGTACTTAATTACATTATCTTTTACCGGCTCGGTAAAGCTAGGCCAACCCGTACCTGAGTCGAACTTCAGCGCTGAGTCAAACAGCAACGTACCGCAGCAGATGCAGGCGTACTTACCGGGATCGTGGGCGTAGCACAATGCCCCCGAAAAGGCCCGCTCTGTTCCTTTCTGACGGGTAATGCGGTACTGCTCCGGCGTAAGCTGGATTCGCCACTCCTTATCAGTTTTTTCTACCCGCCGGTCCGGCTCCGGACTACCCTGATTCGCATATTTTATAACATCACTCCAGTTCATATTCTTAAAGTTTGTTTGATAGACGTATAACGGTTTAGACGCGCTAGGTGTTCTCCAACGACTCTCTCTGGGATAAGACATCGTCTCGAGACTCTCTAAGAACACAAACACCGACTCACCTTCGTTTGTCACATTCATGGAAATAATCTTACGTGAACGAAGAATACTATTAATTCCGTTGTATCTTTAAGTACTCAATTCCCAGTAAATTATGCCGAATTACATTTCACGTCTACTTGTTCTCGCCACTCTATCGTCACTATATTTTACTGCTTGTACCCCCTCTCAATCTGAAGACACAGTTCAAGAAACAAAAGAAGTGAGTTTTGTGCGCGATGAACTATCGGTGCAGCACGGGCAGGAATTGTTTAATGAGCACTGTGCAGCTTGCCATAACTTTCAGGAAACCAGTATTGGTCCTAATCTGAGTGGGGTAACTACTGAGGTAGATAAAGAGTGGTTGGTCTCGTTCATCGGCAATGCTCCCGAGATGATTGACGGCAACGACGAGCGTGCCCGACAGCTTTATGATAAGTACAACCTGTACATGCCAGCTTTCACTACCCTGGAGGAACAGGAGATTGAACATATATTGGGATTCATTCATAAGTTCTCACAGGGTCAGAAGAGAAGCCAAAATACCCGACCGGGTGGTATTCTGAATCCGGTAGCGGAAAAGATTCCGATGGCCAACCTCACCCTGGTGCTGGAAGAAGTACTAACGGTGCCTCCCAGTGCGGAAGCTTCTCCGCTGGCCCGTATTAATAAATTATTGGCCATAGAAAGCCAGCAGGGAGAACGAATGTTTCTGCACGACCTACGCGGTAAGCTTTACGAGATTACCGCTCAAACGCCTGAGGTTTATCTGGATATGAATACCGAGTATTCCGAGTTTATCCATATTCCCGGCTACGGTACCGGGTTAGGCAGCTTTGAGTTTCATCCGGAATTTGAGAAAAATGGCTTGCTCTACACTACCCATACCGAACCGACTAATGCTGCACCCGCCGACTTTCCGTTACCCGATAGTATTGAAGCCAAACTTCAGTGGGTGCTAGTAGAGTGGAAAACGGATGATCCCCAGGCCACCACTTTCTCAGGTAGTAAGCGGGAATTACTGCGGGTAGATATGGTATCGCACGTACATGGGTTTCAGGAAGTCACCTTTAATCCACTAGCGCAGCCCGGCGAAGTCGACTACGGCATGCTATACCTGGGCATGGGCGACGGTGGAGCTGCTATGCGCTACCCCTTCCTCTGTGATACCAAAGAACAAATCTGGACGAGCGTACTTCGTATTGACCCTTTAGGAAATAATAGTGCCAACGGTCAGTACGGCATTCCGAATGATAACCCGCTTGTGGATGATCCCAGTGCTGTAAAAGAGATTTGGGTGCGGGGCTTTCGTAATGCCCACCGCATCTCGTGGGACCCAACCGGTTCGGGTAAGATGTTTATTACCAACATTGGGCAGCATAGTGTAGAAGAAGTAAACCTGGGTATAGCCGGAGCTGATTACGGCTGGCCCAACCGGGAGGGTAACTATCTATTTGATGTTTTAGCTAACCCCGAACTAGTGTATCCGCTACCCGAAGATGATTCAGGCTACGTTTATCCGGTAGCCCAGTACGATCATGACGAGGGTAATGCCATTTCGGGCGGCTTTGTGTACGCGGGTACTGAAGTACCGCTGTTGGAGGGTAAATACGTATTCGGAGATATTCCTCGAGGCAAAGTATTTTACTCGGATGTAGATCAGATGGAACTGGGACAGCAAGCTCAAGTTTACCAGCTAAGTCTGGAGTTTGACGGCCAGGCTACTGACTTAGAAACGCTCACCCAAAGCAAACGGGTTGATCTCCGCTTCGGAACTGATACCAAAGGGGAACTCTATCTCTTCACCAAAAGCAACGGCACCCTCTATAGAGTAGTAGATGCTAAGGAAAATACAGCGCTGGCTTTAGAGGCTAGGTGACATGGATAAGCAGTTGTTGGTAGGTGGCGAGCTAACCCTTAAAAACTTCTTGGGGCTATTTAACCCAAACGACAAGTTTATTCTGATAGAACTAGGTGATACCTGGCATCCAGATAATGGTTTTGTCAACGAATCAATTTTAGGTGGAGTGAAAGTTGTCAGTCAGATAATTGATTACGACTATGATTTTAGAGGATTAGTTTACCTTGACGCCACGATTGCTGGTGTAGATGTAAAATTCCATGATCAGGTTTATACACTCTCAGGAGGGAAAACAAGCTTAGAGAAAATTATTAGTAAAATAAAAGCACTTAATCATAGCAGCCCAAAATTTAGTTACTCTTACAAGTTATTATAGGCTGATTAGCGAGAATTAGTTGTATGCTAATCTTAAAGCTCCCCTAATCTTCAGCGTCTAAGAGAGTAACAATCCTTTCGTAGTCCTGGTCAGTGAGTTCGGAGGCATAGTCGTAGTGTTTCATTACCCGACGCATAATTTTATCTTGTTGCTTTCCTATTCGCAGGGCGTCGGAATAGCGAGTATCACTAAAGGTGACCATTGTATACTGGGGCACCCAGCGATCAGGGAAACGGTGGTGCAGTTCGCTTTCAATCTTTTTGCGTTCCAAAAACTCTCGGTCAGCTACCAAGTCACGCATCTCAATGAAGTTTTTCAGGGCAAGTTCGGCCACTGCGTCAGCGTCGGGTTTTCGAAGCTCCTGAAAGTGGGTAATCATATCGGCATAGTTGCTACCGTGCTCTTCCAGCAACTCCATAAAAATCCGGCAGTCCTCAAAGCCAGCATTCATGCCCTGCCCGTAGAATGGTACAATGGCGTGAGCTGCATCACCAATCAGCACATTCCTTCCGTAACGCGACCAGGGGTAGCATTTGATCGTCACTAGATCAGAAGTAGGATTGGCGAAAAATTCTTCCGTCAATTGGGGCATTACCTCCAACGCATCCGGAAAACGCTGTTCAAAAAACCGGATTACCTCAGCCGGACTATTCAATTTCGCAAACGACTCTTTTCCCTCGTAGGCTAAAAACAGCGTACAGGTAAAGCTACCATCGGCGTTAGGCAGCGCAATCAGCATGTATCCGCCTCGCGGCCAGATGTGCAGCGCGTGCGGTTCCAATGCAAAATCTCCGTTCTTTGCCGGGATGCTTAGCTCCTTATAACCGTGCTCAATATAGGATTGGCTATAGTTGTAACGCGGAGTCTTTTGCATAGCCGTTCGAAGAGTTGAATAAGCACCGTCCGCCCCAATCAGCAAATCGGGTTCGGTTACAAAACTTTCTTCATTTCCCAGGTTTTGGATAAGAGCCGCTCCTCGCTTCAAATAGATTTCTTCGCAACGATGCTGAAAGCATAGTTCAGCCCCGGCCCGTTCCGCCTCATTTATTAGTAACCGGTTAAGCCCCAGCCGCGAGACTGAGTAAATGGCCTGGTCTTCAGTACCGTAGGGTTGAAAGGATAGATCACCAGTTTCACTATGCATCATTCGACCTCGCATCGCAATGGCCTGCTCCTGCACCTTGCTCTTCAGCCCAGCTTGACCCAGGGCTTGCCACCCACGATGGCTTAAGGCCAGATTAATCGACCTGCCTTCTTCCAGCCCGAATTTTCGAGGATCAGACCGTTTTTCGTATAATTGAACGGAATAGTTTTTTTGCGCTAGTAGCGTACTGAGTAGGGCACCAGATAAGCCTGCGCCTAGAATTGTCATCGTACCTTTACTCATCAAGATAAGGTTTCGCGAAGAATTTCAGAAAAGCGATATACCTCAGTAAAGGTATTGTATAAGGGAGCCGGGGCCACCCGAATGACGCTTGGCTCTCGCCAATCGACAATAATACCAGATTGTGTTAGTTTTTCAAATACCTGCTTGCCCTGCTGGGAAAATACCAGGGATAACTGACACCCTCTTTCCTCCGGATTTTCCGGAGTGATGATACGGATATATTTCCGATTGGGGTCAAACGCACGAATACACTGTTCTAGAAATCCAGTGAGTTTCAGGCTCTTTTTCCGCAGTTGCTCCATGCCAGCCTGCTCACTCACCTCCAGTGCAGCTCGTTGGGCAGCCATCGGCAAAATATTGGCATTACTAAGTTGCCAGCCATCTACTCCGTACATAGGTTTAAACCCTGGTTTCATCTGAAATCGATCCTCTTCGCGGTATCCCCACCATCCGGCTAGGCGGGGAAGGTCAGTATCTTCGGCGTAGCGCTCGTGGACAAATGCTCCACCCGTATTACCGGGACCAGAATTCAGATATTTATAGCTACACCATACCGCAAAGTCTACGTTCCATTCGTGCAATTGCATAGGTACGTTACCGATAGCATGCGCCAAATCGTACCCTACCTTGGCTCCCGCCTGATGGGCAGCTTGGGCTATAGCCTGGAGATCAAAAAACTGTCCGGTATAGTACTGGATGCCGGGCAGCATCACCAACGCTAGTGTATCCCGGTACTGTTCAATAGTACGCAAAATATCGTCGGTACGAAGTATCTCTTCTTCCAGGCGAGGGCGTAACTCTACCAAAGCTTCCTGCGGGTCAAGTCCGTGCCAGCGAACCTGGCTTTCGGCTGCGTACTGATCGGAGGGAAAGGCCCCAGCTTCAATGATAATTCGGTACCGCTCTGCCGTAGGCTGATAGAAGGTAGCCATCAGTAAGTGAAGGTTCGTGGTTAGATTATTCATCGCTACCACTTCGTGTTCTTTGGCACCAGTAAGATGCGCCAGCGGCTTTTTCAGTTTTTTGTGGTAGGTCCACCAAGGTTCCGGCTCGGCGAAGTGCCCTTCTACTCCTTTAGTGCGCCAGTTTTCCAGTTCTTTCTCTACCGCTCCGGCCACTGACTTAGGCTGAAGCCCCAGTGAGTTGCCGCAGAAATAAATTTTCTCCTTTCCCTGATCGTCGGTAGGGATGTGGAATTGGTTCCTAAATTCTCTCAGTTCATCTTCCTGGTCGTAAGCTTTAGCCAGGCTATGCAGTTCTTCCATATTTTTATAACTTCATCCGCAGCAAAAAAGATGGAAAAAAATGATGAATCTTAGCCTAACCAACAAAAAAGCAGTTGTTTGTGGTAGCACTGATGGTATAGGAAAAGCCTGTGCTATGGAGATTGCCGACCTGGGAGCTAGTGTAACCCTGATTGCTCGTAACGAAGAAAAGCTCAAGAAAACTCTAAGTGAATTACCCTCCGCTGAGGGACAAAGCCACAATTACCTTTGTGCCGACTTTCAGCAGTCCTATTATTTGAAAGCAGTATTGCAAGATTACGTGAGTAACCAGTCAGAGATTCATATTCTGGTGAACATTACCGGGGGGCCACCGGCAGGCTTGGCTCACGAAGCTAGCCTGGATGCTTTCCGTAAAGGTTTTGAGATGCACGTGATCGGCAATCAGACCTTGTTACAAGCTATCTTACCTAAGATGAAAGCTGCAGGATACGGCCGAATTGTAAATATTATTTCTACCTCGGTGAAGGAGCCTATTCCGGGCTTAGGCGTTTCCAACACCATTCGAGGTGCGGTAGGCAACTGGGCTAAGACCTTGTCTAAAGAATTGGGACAGTTCGGAATTACCGTAAACAACGTATTGCCAGGATCTACTGAAACTGGGCGCATTCGCGATTTGATTCAGAAGCGAGCAGAGACTCAGGGAAAGACGATCGAAGAGATAGAGCAAAATATGATAGCGCAGATTCCGGTAGGGCGGTTTGCTGAACCGGCCGAGATTGGTTATGCCGTAGCTTTTCTAGCTTCACCAGCAGCCGCTTACATTTCGGGAGTAAATTTGACTGTAGACGGAGGTAAAATGGGATGCGCTTAACAATTAGTAGTGAACAATGTACAATGAACAGTTAATCGCTCACTGCACATTGTTCATTGAATTAGATGGAAACCAGGCTTTTTCCGGCTTCTTTCTGGTTCTTCTTTAGTTTTGCAATGTTGAAGACCTTCTGAGTTTTGTACTTGGTGTAGCTACACTCGTAATGCTTCACTAGTGTACCTTCTTTCTCTTCAGTAGGTGATTCAATGATTTCTTCACGCACTACCCGTAAGGTGTAATAACCACAGGTAGGAGACTTCTCAGCGTGCAGATGGCCTTTGTATTTTTCAATTTTCGTTTCGCCAGTAGTACTGTCAATCCAAACATCGTAATCCACTGAAAATATATTTTCTTCAGCCTGCTGTCCTTCATCCAAATGCACATCTTCTTCGTCCTCGCTAAGTAGTTTCATTTCATTACCCGCTTTAGATACACGAGGCTTGTAACGCAACTTGTGCAAACGCTCTTCAATAAAAGTAGGATAGTAGTATTCCAAATAGTTATAGATAACTACTCCGATAATCATTCCGAACATAACAGAGACAAACAGGCCTACGAACACGAACATCCACTCGGTGGCCAGAATGGAAGTAACGTAGCTCGCGCCACCGGCAAGAAAAGCGATGCTGCTATACCATAACAGCTTTTTCTCATTACGATTAATGAAGTCGTACTTTGCTTTATAGTTTTTGGTAGTAGCTAAGGTAAACAGTAAGTACAGCAGTATTGCAATACCGACTGCAATGCCCACGAAAGTTCCGTAAAAAAGAATTTCCCGAAAGATTGATAGAAAGCTTTCCATGACCTGACCTTATTTGGTGAGTAATTATGTTTAAAGTATCTGTTTATTAACTAGGGTTAACTTCACAAAAGTAGTTGAAAATTTACGGAATGGATATTCGTTCTTCCCATTAATTCATGGGTTTTATTACATAGTAGTCATCCGCTAAATTTCTTATTTAATATAAGAATTTAACGTCAATAAATGAAGCCTTATTATAAAAGTACAATGCATTGATAATCTTACAAGGCTAGAATCTAAAGGTTTTCTTGAATAAACTCAGTAATCATACTGAATAGGTGCAATCGGGTGTTACCACCATAAATACCGTGGTTACGGTTCGGGTAGTAAAATGACTCAAACGATTTGTTGGCCGCAATAAACGCATTCTGCATCTCAACGGCATTCTGAAAGTGCACATTATCATCGCCGGTACCGTGAATCAGCAGCAGATCTCCTTCTAGTTTATCGGCGTAGGTCAAAGGTGAGTACTGATCGTAACCCTCCGGATTTAGTTGAGGGGTTTGCAGATAGCGCTCGGTATAAATGGTGTCGTACAAACGCCAGCTAGTTACTGGGGCTACCGACACACCCGCAGCAAATACATCGTTACCCATCAGCATACTCAGCAAAGTCATGTAACCACCGTAGCTCCAGCCCCAAATACCAATCCGGTCAGAGTCAACGTACGACTGTTTAGCAAAATATTGGGCGCTGGTAATCTGATCTTCCACTTCATATTTACCCAGCTTTTTGTAGGTGATTGTCCGGAAATCCTTTCCCCGGCCTCCGGTACCTCGATTATCTACGCAAGCTACCAAATATCCTTTATTGGCCAGATAGTGAAACCAGGGTTCGTGCCCGCTTAACCAACTATCTTTTACCAGTTGAGAACCTGGCCCACCGTAGACGAACATGAGTAGCGGATAGGTTTGGGTAGAATCAAAGTCAGTAGGTTTGATCACATAGGCGTTGAGTGCCAACGTATCGTCAATTGGTACAGTTACGTATTCTTTGATTCCCACTCGGTAATTAGCTATTTCCTCACGTAGCTCCGAATTATCCTCCAGCACTTTAATCTGTTCGCCTTGGGGTGCCTTATATAGGCTCACCGTAAGCGGCGATTGGGAAGAGGAGTGGCGGTCGATGTAGTACGAGTAATCCGGGTTTAGGGTAATACTATGCGTTCCGGGCTGTTCCGTTAACTGCTGCTTTCGCTTACCGTTCAGATTAATGGTGTACAGATGCCGCTGTAGTGGCGAAACTTCGGTAGAAAGATAGTATACTAGTTTTTTATCTTCATCTACTCCCAGAAACTCGCTTACTTCCCAATCTCCTGACGTAATTTGTCGTTCCAATGAGCCGTCCATTGCGTGCAAGTAGATATGTTTGTACCCATTCTGCTCACTCGTTCGTACGAATTGCTTTCCGTTCTCCAGATAAAGAAGGTGATCGTTATAATCTAGGTCTACGTAAGTATCGCTCTCTTCTGTAAGCACTACCTCGGTCATTCCGTCTTGAGCGTTAGCGTGGATAATTTCCAGTTTATTCTGCAAACGGTTCAGGCGGACTATGGATAGTAGATCGTTGTCGTTAGTCCACTGCATACGCGGCAGGTACATGTCAGCTTCCTCGCCAAGCTTTGCCGGAACGGTTTGCTGATCAGTTAGGTGATAAATAGAGGCGCTTACTACCGAGTTGACCTCGCCTGCCTTAGGGTACTTAAAGCGATAATCCTCGGGGTAGAGCCCATTCCATACCTGCATGTTGTATTCGGGTACCTCAGCCTCGTTGAACGAAAGATAGGCCAGTTTATCTCCTTCGGGCGACCAGAAAAAAGCTTTGGTAATAGAGAACTCTTCTTCGTATACCCAGTCGGTGCTACCGTGGATTAGTTGGTTCTGTTCGCCATCGTAGGTCACCTGGGTGAGCGAACCATCACTCAGGGTCACGTAGAAGAGATTGTTATCCCGGGTAAAGGCTACTTTACTACCATCGGGCGAAAAAGTAGCGTACGACTGTTTGCCGCCTTCGGCCAGTTTGCGAAAAGAACCATCCTCGGTATTGTAAACGTAGTAGTAGGCGCGGGTAGACCGACGGTAGATCGGTTCGTATTCAGTAGCTACCAGTACTTTGGTTTCATCGGGGCTAAGCGAGTACTGACCGTATACCAAAGCATAGGGTTCGCCTTCGGCCACCAAATTGCGTCCGTTTACTAAGGTATCCACCACCTCGCCGGTAGTGATGTCGTACTTCAGAATGTGCTGGTAGTAGTCGTTTTCATCCTGCACCTGAGAGGTATAATAGCGGCCATTATCCATCCAGTTAATTCCCTGGATATTGTTCTGGGCGAACAATCCGCGTTGGTAAATATCCTCCAACGTAAGTTCTTTTGATTGCCCCCAACCGTTGCTAAATGGTACAATGGTGAGGACGCAAATACTCAAAATAAAGGCCCTTCTGTTGATAAACTTTAACACTTCTGACATTATCTTACATTTCAAACCGTATAATAAACTGCTAATGTGTAACTCCCAGCACTGTTTTAAGCTAACAAAACTGTTATTTGCTAAGATAGTTATATAGGCCAACAAATGGTAAATATGATTTTTTTACTAATAGCCCCCTATTTTTTGCCCTAAATTTTTTATTGTGGTGGGGCTAGCCCTTCATTACTCAGCATTTTCTTACAAACTGGGTAAGTAACCTTCTGAGTATGGTATAGTTTATGTACAGGTAATTCATATTTTTTATGAAGACTAAAAAGAAAACTTTTTCTGAGCTAATCTCTCAATCTGATGTACCCGTACTGGTCGATTTTTATGCCACCTGGTGCGGTCCTTGTCAGGCACTAAGCCCGATAGTGAGCGATACTGCCCGCAATTTTAAAAATCAACTGAAAGTAGTTAAGGTAGACGTAGATAGAAACCAGTCGGTCGCCTTTAAGTACAAGATCCAGGGCGTACCCACACTTATTCTGTTTCAGAAAGGCAAGGTGCTATGGCGGCAATCCGGGCTGATGACCAGAAAGGAATTAAGCGCATCATTACAAAAAGCAATGAACAATTAGCAATGGATAATGACTGATGAATGGGTTACTAATCATTTCTCATTATTCATCCGCGCGGCGGCCGCAATCATTAAATAACAATTGAGCAATAGAATAATCGGACAATATATTTAACCACAATTAATTCTTAAACAAACCCAGACAATCATGAAGAAAGTATTGTATTCATTTTTATGGATTCTGACGGTAGGAAGTTTTCTCTTTCTAACCAGTTGCGGTGAGGACACAGAAGATCCAGTACCGCTTACCGTTATTGATTTAACCTCGACTGATAAGACAATTGAAAACGACGCAGTGGTAGCTGCCCCCGGCGAGACATTTGGCATTACAGTAGCTGCAGACAACGAAGAAGTAACTGCGGTTACTAATGGTCCTATTAGCGTTAATGGTACAAACACAGCTACTAACGACGTAATTGAATTTACCGTTGATCCAACGGCTGAATTAGGCGGCACGGCTGAAATCACTTTTACTACTACTAGTGGCCTTAGTGAACAACTAACCGTAACGGTCGGTTACGCTACACTCGTTGACGTTGTAACTTTTGCGGACGGATTTAGCTTACTACGAGAGGCCCTTACTAGCAATCAGGCTGTGTTAGATGCTTTAGTTGCAGCAGCTCCGGTTACGGTTTTTGCACCAACTGATGATGCTTTCAGAATTGCAGGTATCAATACTGCTGATGATCTACCAGAAAATATTGCGCAGATACTATCGTATCACGTAGTAGAGGGGGCGGTGTTAAGCACTGATCTTGAAGACGGAGCATCGGTTCCAACGCTAGAGGGTAGCAATATCGAGGTAACTATTGATGGAGACGTAATTTCTATCAATGGCGTACCCGTGGCAGCGGCTGATATAGAGACTGAAGACGGAAATGTTGTACACGTAATTGGAAGCGTATTAGATCCATCTTTCTCCATTACTACTTCAACCGCAGTATTGCTAGGTGGACAGGGTAATCCTACGGAAGGAAGTTTCTACAATGCAGTGGACAATGAAGTATTACTATTCTCAGAAGCAAGTGCTAACAGCGGTTCAGTTGACTTCCTTTATTACTGGGGGGCTACCAATAATCATTCTATTGCTGCCTTAGACGATGGTGGTGCCCAGGCAGTTTTCACTGCGGTTCAGGCTGACATTTCAGGTTTTGACCCTCAGCCAGAGACTCGTTTTCTAAGCACCGAAATTACGGATGTAGACTTTGATGCTATTGTATCCCAATCGGATCTGGAAGATGCGTTCCTGGATGATCAAGATATTAATCAGACTGGCGTAACCGGTCTAGCAGTAGGCAGCGTGTTTATTGTAGAGTTAGATGATGACCGAGGCGGAAATGTAGGGTTAGTGAGAGTTGCTGAAATAGTAGAACCAGAAAATGGTAATGGTGCTATTAGACTTGATATAAAACTTACCAAATAAACAGACTAAGTAGATAATATGGAAGCGCAGGGGTTTCAGCTCTTGCGCTTTTTTTATGATAGTTTTAGCTAGGGGGAACTTTGATAATCATTTAGCGTTTCCTATATTTGCAGTCCTTTTCTGAGAAGACCATATCAACAAACGATACCATGAGCGATCTACTAGCATTTGTGGAAAAAGAAATAGCCCAGGATACTCGTTCTAAGCATCCTGATTTTCAGGCCGGTGACACGATTAATGTGCACGTGAAAATTAGAGAGGGCAACAAGGAGCGTATCCAGCAGTTTCAGGGCACCGTGATTCAGCGTAAAAACGCGAACTCCAGCGGCGAGACCTTCACTGTACGAAAAATATCTAATGGAGTGGGAGTTGAGCGTATCTTTCCATTGCTTTCACCTAATATCGATAAAATCGAACTGATTCGTCGGGGTAAAGTGCGACGCGCTCGCCTGTACTATCTGCGAGGACGTCAGGGTAAAGCGGCTCGTATCAAAGAGCGCCGTCAGCACTCATCCAAGTAGCCGACTTTTAGCATACACGTTACAAAGAAAGCGATGGAACTTCCATCGATTTTTTGTTTTTCTAAAGTAACTCATTAGCCAGGTTCGCCAGATCAGATCGCTCGCCTCGTACCAGGGGTACATGCGAATACAGTGGATGCTGCGCAATCCGGTCCATCAGGTAGGAAAGGCCATTACTCTGACTGTCCAGGTAGGGGGTATCAATCTGGTAGATGTCACCGGTGAATACAATCTTACAGTTCTCACCTGCCCTGGTAATAATCGTTTTTATCTCGTGGGGGGTGAGGTTCTGGGCTTCATCCACAATAAAGAAGATATTGGACAGGCTACGGCCCCGAATGTAGGCTAGTGGGGTAATCACTAGCTTTTCCTTATTCACCATCTCGGTGATGCGAGTGAAGTCCTTATCGCTCTCCGAGAACTGGTTCTGAATGAACTTCAGATTGTCACACAGCGGCTCCATTTAGGGGTTCAACTTGGATTTAATGTCTCCCGGTAAGTAGCCAATATCTTTATTACTAAGTGGCACAATCGGACGAGCCAAATAGATTTGCTTGAAATCGCGCCGCTGTTCCAGGGCCCCAGCCAGTGCTAGCAGTGTCTTTCCGGTACCGGCTACACCCTGTATAGCTACTAGTCGTACGTCGGGGTTGGTGATGGCGTGCAAAGCAAACGTTTGTTCGGCATTTTTGGGGCGAATGCCATAGGCTGTCCGCTTTTCTACCTTCTCCATCTTCTGCGTTTCCGGATTATAGTAGCTAAGCACCGAATTCTTCGAACTTTTCAGAATATAGTACTGGTTAGCCTTCACGTCTTTCAAGCCCCTAATGTCGCTTACTTCACAGAAGCCATCCCGGTACATATCCGAGATTTTCTGGCTGCTAACCCGTTCCAACACGGTACTTCCCTGATCCAGATCGTCAACATCTTTTACCTTACCCGTTTCGTAATCTTCCGAAACCAGGTTTAGCGACTTAGCCTTCAGGCGTAGATTAATGTCTTTGGTTACTAAAATTACCTTTCGGTCAGGATGGGCATCTTGTAGCGTTAGCGCAGCATTAAGAATTTTATGATCGGCTTTGCGTTCGTCGAATACCTTTTCAGCATCGATCTCGCTTTCGTTGCTCATCACTACCTTGAAACTGCCCTTAGACTTTCCGTTCAGGGGAATCCAGTCCTGCAAAGTATGGTCTTCTGACAGCGAATCCGAATGAATTCCCGAGCTTCAAAATTGCGCGTATCACCTCCCTTTTTGAACTGATCCAGTTCTTCCAGCACCGTTATGGGTATGCCCACATCGTGCTCGTCAAAATTCATGATAGCGTCGTGCGAATACAGGATTACAGAAGTATCCAACACAAAAATTTTCTTATTCTTATCAGCGGATTTCGTGGTTTTTTTGGTGCGTGTCATACAAAAATTTCAAGCTAATGTCACTCAAGGCCTTAGACGCAGAATGCTGCCTTTTTCAACAACGGAGGGCAACAAAGATAAAGAATAATTCAGGAAAAATTACGGATGTATACGTCTTCTTTCTCCTTCGGAATCACGGTGAGCACATTAGCCAGTACCAGTCGAACCAGCGTACGAGAAGCTACGCGGCGAGGCAATCTAGCCAAAGCACAAAACTCCCGTAGTGTAATTTTCTGGTGATTCTCCAGATACTGCATTAATACTTGCTCTTTTTCACCGTAGGTAAAATGAATGTCCCGGTCGTGCCGCTTCTGCTTTAGAATTTGCCATACCTCGGTGCTAGCCTGCAAACTCTGATCCTGATACCGCACGTAGGCGGTTCCTTTGCGCCTAGGGCGATTTGTTTGGGATCTGGTAGCGGGAGAGAACAATTTGCCAGCGTCACTGGTAGACGAGATACTGTTTTCGGAAAAAGAGAGCGCTTCATTAAGCACCAGATGGGGTTTACGGTCACTTTCCTCAATCACATAGTGTACTACCGCTCGTTTCTGATTTAATGGAATAACCTGATATTGATACACTATTTTAGGGCGGCACCAGCGTTTGATAGCCTGTTCTAGCGAAAAGATTTCTTCATCGGCAAACTTTATTCCCGGAATACTTCCGTCATCGTCTACCCCAATCAATAAATGCCCACCCGTGGTATTAGCAAAAGCTACAATCTCTCGCACTATCTTATCGGGATGATTTACTTTACGCTTAAATTCAATATTCTCCCCCTCGCCCAGGTCTACCAGTTTCTGTATTTCCTTTAACAACACACTTTAATCAATTAGCATTGTGCAATTAACAAAGATCAATTAGCCGAGTGTCGGACGCAACTAGCAATAATCAACTACCGACAATTAATTGTTCATTGTAGTTTGCTTATTGCTAATTGAATTGCTCCTCGTCGTAATCTGACATGGAGAACATGCTGCTGAGCAGATCTTTAAATTGCGTACCTGAGGTAAGTTGCTTTTTGCTTAGTTGGCTGTATTCGGCCAGTCCGTGCAAGGCAAACTCCATCATAAACAGTTTATCCTGCTCATTCAGTCCTTTATGATATTCATCTACCAGTGCCTCTAGTCCAGGAACACTCATCAGCAGTTTCTTGTACTCGCTATTGCTCAGGTCATTCAGCAAATCTACTTCGTTCCCTTCGCCAAACCAGTTAACAATCTTCCGGTAAGGATTGCGATCTTTCTGCTTCCGTTTGTCCTCTGGGTTCGGAAAATAGTTTACAAACTGGGTACGGATGGCTTTACCCACTTGATTATGTGCTACTATGCCCGGCCCTTCTTGCTCACCTTCGTACACTAATTCCACCTTACCGGTAATAGAAGGAATCACCCCCACAAAGTCGGAAACCCGAATAATAGTCTTCTTCTCTCCGTTGATCAATAACCGCCGTTCCGCCGAGCTGAGTAAATTCTCGTAAGCCGAAATAGTTAAACGAGCCGATACTCCGCTTTTTTCGTCTACGTATTCGCTATCGCGAGCTTCAAAGGCAATCTGTTCTACTAGATCTTTGGCTAATTCAGTCAGCGCAATTTTTTCCTGGGGTTCCTTTACGTAAGCTTCCTGCTCGGTTATCTTACGGCCAATATCAATAGACCGAGGATAGTGAGTAATAATCTGACTGTCTATTCGATCTTTTAGCGGAGTAACGATGCTACCCCGGTTGGTATAGTCTTCTGGATTCGCGGTAAACACAAACTGAATATCCAGCGGCAAACGCACCCGGAAGCCCCGAATCTGAATATCACCCTCCTGCAAAATATTGAATAGAGCCACCTGAATACGAGCTTGCAAATCGGGTAGCTCGTTAATCACAAAGATGCCACGATGCGAACGGGGAACTAATCCGTAGTGAATCACCCGCTCATCCGAATAAGGCAATTTTAGCGAAGCGGCCTTGATAGGGTCGGTATCGCCAATTAAATCGGCCACCGAAACATCGGGGGTAGCTAGTTTCTCGGTGTATCGCTCGGAGCGGTGAACCCAGGTAACCGGGGTATGATCGCCGTGCTCCTTTACCATATTTTTACCATAGTGTGACAGTGGTTGCAAAGGATCGTCGTTCAGTTCCGAGTCTTTAATTACCGGAATGTATTCATCCATTAGGTCTACCATCATCCGGGCCATTTTGGTCTTAGCCTGGCCGCGTAGCCCCAGAAAGATGATGTTGTGCATGGATAGCATCGCCCGTTCAGTGTCCGGAATCACGGATTCTTCATAACCCCAGATACCCTCAAAAACGGATTGTCGGTCTTGGAGTCGCTGAATCAGGTTATCTCGTAGTTCCTGTTTGACTGACTTGGGTTGATAACCACTAGCCTTCAGTTCGCCCAGCGTGTGAATATTTGTAAGCTTTTCAGCGGGAATATCTTGATATTTCATGTAGTATTATTGAATTTCTCTATTGATAAATAGATAGAGCGCTAAATTGTTAAATGGCTGAAGTGCCCAATGATGAATGATTAGTGAATAATGATGAATTATCAATCATTATTCACTAATCATTATCCTTATTGTTTGAAGTTTTTGCGCCGGTTGCGCCGATAGTCTTCGAAGATGAGGTGGCCTAATCCCTTCAGACTACTGTAATAAGCATTTCCGTTGTTTACCTGCGTAAATTTCTGGACAAATTGCTTCAGGTAAGGGTCAGAGGCAATCATAAAGGTAGTGACCGGAATACCGAGTCTGCGGCACTGGGCGCCTAGATTAAGAGTTTTATTCAGAATCTTACTATCCAGCCCGAAACTGTTTTTGTAGTACTTGATGCCCTGTTTTAGGCAAGTAGGCTTGCCGTCAGTAATCATGAAGATTTGCTTGTTGGCCGTTTTGCGACGCCGCAAAATATCCATTGCCAGTTCTAGTCCGGCTACGGTATTGGTATGGTAGGGTCCTACCTGCAAATAGGGAAGATCCTTAATCTGGATTTGCCAGGCGTCATTCCCGAACACGATAATATCCAGCGTATCTTTGCGATACTTGGTGGTAATCAGTTCGGCTAGCGCCATCGCTACTTTTTTAGCCGGGGTAATTCGGTCCTCTCCATACAGAATCATGGAGTGCGAGATATCGATCATCAGCACGGTAGAGGTCTGGGTTTTGTACTCCGTATCGTTCACTTCCAGATCGCCTTCGGTAAGGGTAAAATCGCCTAAACCATGGTTGATCTGTGCATTACGGATGGAATCTGTCATAGCAATCTGCTCCAGCGTATCGCCAAACTGATAGTCGCGGCGGTCGGTGCTGGGTTCATCACCAAACCCGCTGTAAGGTGTTTTATGGTCACCTTTGCCAGATTTCTTCAGTTTGCCAAAGATTTCTTCCAGCGCACTACGGCGAATGTTACGATCGGTTTTGGCCGTAACCTCAAATTTTCCAGATTGGTTTTCTTCGGTAATGTAGCCTTTGTCTTTCAGATCCTGGATGAAATCGCCCATACCGTACTCGTCGTTCGTAAGTCCGTACTGGTTATCCAAACTAGTCATCCATTGCAGTGTTTCGGACACATCGCCCGAAGTAATCACCATCAGCTCCATAAAAATCTTCAGGAGCTGATCAAATGTGCTTTGTCCTTCTTGCTGAGGGTCAGGGGTATATTCAGTAAATCGGTAGCCTATCATAATTTGGAAAACGTGGTTTGCAAGGGTTTGTTATCAACTAACCGTACTAGTATAATTACAAACCAATGCTATAAAACAAAAAAACGGGCGTTTCAATGAAACGCCCGTTTTTACAGCAAAGTTCGCCAGATAACTAAACCTCATAATCGAGGTTTACTCCAGCCGGATTTACACGATGGATTAACTATTGATTCGTAGCTTCGCTACTTTAACGGTATGTCTGAGTGGGTATTAACGTAAATATATTGTTTGTTCACTTGGTGCTTAGCAAAAGCGAATCGGGCTAATGCTACTCCGAAATATGCTACTGCAGTGGCTTCTATGGCAATAAACAAGTAGAGAAGAATAGTATTCATAATAGCTCGGTTTTAATTGAGTAACACGATTATTTTCTGTGTTAACCGCTATGCCTATCATATTTCAACTACTATGCAGTTAGGTAAGAAACCTGAATAAATGGCTGTATAAAACTTTGAAAACAAAATATATTTCTTGTTAAAAAATTGAAAGTCAAATACTTACTAAAGGACATGAAAAATTTTTTGGATGAAGTATGTTAAATTCCAGATTCTGCAATCTATCCCGCTTTGGGATTATCACCGACGTTTTTCCCAAAATAGGAATGGTAGTACTTTATTTAGAGGGTAGAATGAACCGGAAAGAGGAGTTATAGAATTCTCTCCAAGCGGAACCGCTTCTTGAAGATGATTCCGTTGCGGTAGATTTTCATCTTTACCCGCCGACCGGGCTTTTTGCTCATCATAGTGCTGAAGATACCCAGATTCAATTCTGGAAAGCGCAGCCCATTTACCGAAAGCACCATATCTCCCTCCTGAATTCCGGCTTTATAAGCGGGGGAATCTTTGATTACTTTACTTACTAAGAATGTTTCTAGCAACGGCCCTACAGTAATCAACTCTATGCCACTCATATTGTAATCAAATGCCCGTCGGTAGTTTCGGTTCTTACGCAAATACATTGTTTCGTTAGCGTAGTCGAAGATCACGGTAAAGCGCTTGAGAGCTGAACCTCCGAGGTTGCCATGATGGCCAGTACGGCGGCGAACATTTTGCAGAAAAGCATCTTCTTCGGGAAATGATGATACTACTTCTTCCAGCTCGAAGTCATCAATTCCCATTTTGGAAACCCGGGCCATATAACCGAAAATATCTCCACTAAGCCCCCGACCCAAGTAGCCGGAAAGGTTGGGTTCAGGAACTACAATTGAATCACTGCTGGCCGTATTCAGCATTAAAGCGTGACTAGCTCCGGTATCAATCATCAACTTCGTTCTCATAGAGGTAGAATCATTGATCTGTAATTTAACTCCATCTATGTAAGGCTTGGTATCTTCTACCGAAATGGGAACACGAGTATAACGCCGCTTGGGACGGAAATAATCTGGCTTATGCAGCGTCACTTCCTGATGCAGATAATCAATCTCTACGATGAACCGACTAAATATTTCGTACCCTAAAATACCATGCACCCGGGTACCTAGATAGCTATCTAGCCGGAGATAATCCTCCTTCAGTACTAGCATAGCATTACCATCAGCAGCTATTCCTTCGGGTAATGCGAAAGAAATGCCATTGCTTACGTAAGCACTTACTTCTCCTTCATTACCGGCTCCCATTAGGGTGATCATCCGGTCATTTACCTGGGGTACACCTTCTACGTAGAGGCCATTTGTCAGAATAGCGGTGCGCACTCCGGTATCCAGAATAAATTTCAATTCTTCACCATCGTTTACGCGTACAGGAAGAATAATCAGATTGCTCTGGAGTTCAAACGGAATAGTAACCCGCTTGGCTCGCTTGTTGGTCATGCGAAAGCCACGGTGGAACACCTGGGCTACTGTGGATGATGCGAAGAAGAAAATCCCCAATGATACACATACCGTACGAACGAAGTTGCTCATACACCTTCCTTTTACTTCTTATAAGGCTGCAAATCTGACCAACATAACCGGAGAGCGGCAAAATTAGATCGGATAGGTCAATGTTTTTGCTAGCTGTTTAGAAATATACTAAAATTTAGCTGATTGATCGCCGCATTTATAATGTAATCAGTAATTACACTATCTATTTTGCTATAATAATAGCAAATGGGTAAGACAAATAATATTGCTACTATTAAAAAACAAAAGAAAGTTTTTTTTCATTTCTTTACTGCCTAATTTTTAGCTATGTCTACTTTTTCTCTCTATTTCAATCTGGGTCTCACGCATATTCTGGATATTCAGGGCTACGACCATATTCTGTTTGTAGTGGCCCTCTGTGCCCTTTATATGCTGCGCGACTGGCGCAAAGTACTCATTCTAATCACCGCCTTCACCATTGGCCACTCTATTACCCTGGCTTTAGCTACCCTAGACTTAATCCGGGTAAATGCTTCGTTAATAGAGTTTCTTATTCCGGTCACCATCTTTATTACAGCCACGAGTAATATTTTTAAGGGTCAGCAAAGTTCACCCAACCGGGTACAGTTGAATTACGGCTACGCACTGTTTTTCGGACTTATTCACGGCATGGGCTTCTCTAATTACCTTCGCAGTCTGCTGGGTCGCGAGGAAAGTATTACCGTACCGCTACTAGGCTTTAATCTAGGACTGGAACTGGGGCAAATCGTAATTGTTCTGGTTGTTCTAATTGCCGCTTCTATCTTCGTCAATATCCTGAACGTAGCCCGGCGCGATTGGAAAATAGTTATCTCCTCGGCGGTAGCTGGTATTGCCCTTACCCTGATGATGGATACCAAATTCTGGTGATTATTACCATCTTCGCACTGCTTAATCGTAGGATGCAAATATTCGGTAAAGTTGCTCCTATCAGCACTTGGGCTTCGAAGCTACTTAAATGGCTCAATAGCGAGGCTTCCGCAGTCACTACCGCCGCAGTAATTGAACCGCCAATACATTTTCTGAGGTTGTTAAAGGTTTCTTCAAACCAAGAAGCACTTATATTGTTTCTTAGGTGATCATGCCAGTATTAAACATCTCATCAATCAAAGCAATGATGATTATTGATCGCTTTTGCTGATATATTATTACGAAATAAAATAGATATTCATATTTTTGTTTGCCATTTAAATCAAACACCAAAATTTATCAGATAATCCACTAACCTGTTTTCTGGCACTGTTCCTACAGAAATAATTTTGTGTGAATTGCCAGCTTGCTTTCAAACCGTTACCTGCTATGAGATACTCTTTTTTCCGACTCTGTCTGTTTTTTTGCTTTTTACCCGGCCTGCTATGGGCTCAGCAAAAAAAGCATACCGACAAATTTGAACAACTTGGTCCGGCCTTACTGCCAACCCCTAACGTGTACCGAGCGGGATCGGGAGCTCCTGGCCACCAGTACTGGCAACAACAGGCTGATTACAAAATCAAGTGCGAAATCAACGATGACAACCAGCGGTTAACTGGTTCGGAAACTATCACTTACTACAATAATTCTCCAGATGTACTGGACTATCTATGGTTGCAGTTAGACCAGAATATGCGAGCTGAAGATTCAGATACCTACAAAACCCGTACGAACAGTATTTCGGATAAAATGAACGTGGACAACCTGGAAGCCATTATGGGGTACGACTTCGACGGTGGTCATAAAATCCAGGCGGTGAAAGACGCTAACGGCAATGATCTTCCCTATACGATTAACCGCACCATGATGCGGGTGGATATTCCCCAACCGCTAAAGCCGGGCGAAAACATTACTTTCTCGGTAGACTGGTACTATAACATTAACGACCGTAAACTAATGGGAGGCCGAGGCGGCTACGAATACTTCCCTGATGACGGCAATTACCTGTACACGATCACTCAGTGGTTCCCCCGTATGGCCGTGTACGATGATCACAACGGATGGCAACATAAGCAATTCCTAGGACGGGGTGAGTTTGCCCTACCTTTCGGTGATTACGAAGTAGAAATCACCGTACCGACTGACCATATTGTGGCTTCTACCGGTACGCTGCAAAACCCTGGTGAAGTACTGACTGCCGAGCAACGTGATTTACTGGAACAGTCTAAAACGGCCGATAAGCCAGTGATTATTGTTACTCAAAATGAAGTAGAGCAGAAGGAAAAGCGGCGAGCCAAAGACACCAAAACTTGGGTATACCACGCCGATAGCGTGCGTGACTTCGCCTTCGGTAGCTCCCGAAAGTACATATGGGACGCGATGGGAGTAGATATTGAGGGACGCACCGTGATGGCGATGTCTTACTACCCAAAAGAAGGTAACCCACTGTGGGAGCAGTACTCTACTGAAGTAGTAGCTCACACCCTTAAAACCTACTCCAAATTTACCATCCCCTACCCGTATCCGAAAGCAATTTCGGTAGAAGCATCTAACGGTATGGAGTATCCCATGATCTGCTTCAACTACGGTCGTCCGGCCGCGGATGGCACTTATTCGGAGCGTATCAAGTACGGAATGATTGGTGTAATTATTCACGAAGTGGGCCACAACTTCTTTCCGATGATTGTGAACTCCGACGAACGGCAATGGACCTGGATGGACGAAGGACTGAATACTTTTGTGCAGTATCTGACCGAGCAGGAGTGGGATCGTAATTACCCTTCCCGCCGGGGGCCCGCCTTTAAGATCGTTCCCTACATGAGTGGCGACAAGTCGCAAATCAGTCCGATTATGACCAACTCCGATCAAGTTCAGAGTCTTGGGCCTAATGCCTATGCCAAACCGGCTACTGCTCTGAATATTCTGCGCGAAACCGTGATGGGCCGCGAGTTGTTCGACTATGCTTTTAAGACCTATTCTGAACGCTGGGCCTTTAAGCACCCCGAACCGGGCGACTTTTTCCGCACCATGGAAGATGCTTCAGGCACCGACCTGGACTGGTTCTGGCGAGGTTGGTTCTACACGGTAGACCACGTAGATGTTGCCATTGATGGGGTGAAGTACTACCAGATTAACACCAAAAATCCCGAAATAGAAAAGCCAATCGCCAAGCAGCGCTACGAAGAGCAAGAGAAGCATATTAGCCAGACGTATAACCAAGAGGATGTAGCCACTACCGCTATTGAGGCCAACCCTTCACTAATGGATTTCTACAATCGCTACGATCCCTTCGCTATTTCACCTGCCGACCAGCAGGCCTACAACTCATTTATGGCTAGTTTGAATGACAAGGAGCGTAAGCTAGTAGAATCCGGTAAGCATTTCTACGAGATCAGTCTCAGTAATGTAGGTGGCTTAATAACCCCTGTTATTTTAGGCTGGACTTTTGAGGATGGCAGCACTGAGATTGAACGTATTCCGGCTGAAGTATGGCGGTACAATGCCGAACAGGTTACCAAAGTGTTTGCGAAAGATAAGCGGGTTACTCAGATCGTGGTAGACCCCTACCGCGAGACCGCAGATACGGACGAAACGAATAACTTCTTCCCTAAACAAAATGTACCTACTCGCTTTGAGGTATTCAAGCAGAAGCAAAACGCCCGGGGCACCTCCGGCCCTAACCCTATGCAACAACAGCGCCGCCGGGGCAACGGAAACGTAGGAAACGAGTAAATCAATTAACAATGTGCAGTGAGCAATGAACAATTGTTTTGAAGTTTCATACATTTTAGTTGCACATTGTACATTGCTCTCTGTTAATTGTCGTCATAGTTTTTCTCTCCTACTGGAATAGGAACGTCTAGTACGTTCTCGCGAGGGGGTAGTGGGCAGCTGAAGGTAGCATTGTAGGCGCAATACGGGTTGTAAGCCAGGTTAAAGTCCAGTTTCAGACTTTTCTGACCGGTTCGGCTGGGCATTTCTACGTTTAGGTAACGTCCGCCACCGTAGGTCTCCTCTCCGCTGGTGGCATCGGCAAAGGCCACGAATAGCATGGGAGGCTGTTGCTGCTCAAAGGGTTGGAGTACTAGTAAGCGCTGCGGTTGCCCATTCAATTCAAAATCAGCGTAGCCGTAGCGGATATACTTCTCCTGTACCCCGTCGGACGTGGGTAAGGTCAGCAGTTTATGGTCGTCAATTCGCTCTAAACGAGCCGCTACCTGATAAGCCGGATCAGGCTCATAATAACTCAATTCTTTAAACGGAATACTATCTGGTGCAAAAGGGGACTCTTCCGATCCTCGCAAAAAATTGCGGATACGCTCCCGCTCTTTCAGTATGCGTTCCGTGTAATCTTCTTCCGTTTCTCCCCCTTGCAACGCGTAGGCAAATATTCCTAATACCGCTAATCCCACCACGGCCAGAATAATTTTGTTCATTATTATCTCCTGTTGTTTAAATGAGCGAAAATTAACATAAGCATAACACCTTAGACTACAAAGATAATTCGGTTTGTAGTATACTTCTGTATGGAAAGGTTACTATTAAGTGAGCTGCTATTGAGAGAGCACATGAGTAAAGAAGAGTACCAGAAATACGGCAAAAAATTAATCTTTAGCCGGGGCAACCTGGTGTACCTTCCTACCGACCGCCTGGACACCTTATTTATTCTCGACCGGGGGGCAGTGAAGCTGGGCAGCTACTCGCCGCAGGGAGCTGAGGTAACCTACGATATTGTATGTCCAGGCGAGTTTTTCGGTAATCTTCAGTATCTGCCCAATAATATTTTTAGTGAGTTTGCCAAAACCCTGACTACCACTGAAGTTTACTCCTACCCCACGCTACTCGTTAAAGAAATTATTCGCCGCGATGAGGATGTAGCCGACCGCTTCCATGAGGTGATGGTACGGCGCTGGTGCCGGGCCGAATCCAAACTGTTCGCTAACGCCTCGCTAAGTCCCGAAGAACGAGTGCGCCAGTTAATCCGGCAGTACAGTCAGAAAGTACCAATTAAAGAAAAAAAGCTGATTCCCATCAGTGAACTGCTTACTCAAAAGGATATTGCCGACCTCACCGGTCTCACTCGCCAAACGGTAGCCCATATCACTAAAAGGCTTCTTAAGAAACCTACTCCCAGCCATGTTAAGGCTGCGTGAACTCTACGTTAAACTTTCTTAACTGTTAATTTTTAACATCGCTGCGCTGGGGTGGCCTGGTACTTTTGTGCTTTTACCATTCACCCTAACTTTTTTACTAATGAAGCACTATTTTACCGTATACGCGAAATTAGGTTTTGTCAAACCAAGCATTTTTATTCTGTTTCTGGCACTTTTCTCAGGAGGCTTTGCCCAAGCACAATCAACCAATGCTTCTATTGTTGGAACAGTAAATGATGAAAATGGCGACCCGCTTCCGGGAGCTACTATTCTGATCCAGAATACTTCTACTGGTTTCAGTACTGGTACAGTGTCCAATGTAAAAGGAGAGTATCAGATACAGCAGTTGCCACTAGGCGGCCCCTACACCGTTACTTCATCCTTCGTAGGCTACGGAGATACCCGTAAGACCGGCTACGAAATTAACCAGGGCGACCAACTAAAAATTAATTTCTTCTTACGGGAAGCGGCTGAGGAATTGGAAGAGATCGTCATTAGTGATCAGTCATTACGATCTCGGATGCAGCGAGAAGGTAATGCTACCAGTATTCGAGCTACCCAAATTAAGAAACTACCGAACGAGGGTCGTAATTTCACCAACTTGACCAGCTTATCGCCATTGCAAGGAGGTGGTTCTATCAATCTGGGCGGGCAGCGACGTACTTCCACCAATATTACTGTAGACGGGGTAAACGCCCGAAATCAGCTTACTGCCGGAGAGATTGGCCGGGGCCCCTACACTATCTCTCTGGAGGCCATCCGAGAATTTGAAGTAGCTACAAACGTGTACGACGTAACCCAGGGACGACAAGCAGGTGGGGCACTGAACGCTGTTACCAAATCAGGAACGAATGAATTTAAGGGTACTGCTTTCGTATATCATCGTAATGATGCTCTAATCAGTGATTTAGATATTGAGGGTGACGCACGTGAACAGGATTTCTATAATTACCAGTGGGGTTTTAGCCTGGGCGGCCCGATTATCCGGGATAAAATGCACTTTTTCGTAGCCTACGACCGTCAAGATGCCGGTGAACCTGTATTTATTGCAGATATTGACAACGAAAGAGATGAACAAGACTTAGGTATCCGCCGTGATACTTTGCAGCGTTTTATAGATGTGGCTCGCCGGGTATACGGAGTTAGCGATGAGCAACAGGTAGGTGAATTCGGGCGGGAAACAGTGGCGAATACGCTATTTACTCGCATTGACTGGCAACTTAACGACCGCCATCAGCTTACTCTGCGTAACAATTATTCCGATTGGGATCGGCCGCTGAGCGTATTTGATAATTCCGATATTGAGCTAGCCGAATCAGTTGGGAATTTTTCGTCCGAAGAAAATAGTTTGTTATTATCGCTACGGTCTAACTTCTCTTCTAACTTTACTAACGAATTCAAAATACAGTATCAGCGGGCCGAACGAGCCTTCGCACCTAATTCGCAGCTACCTTTCTCTAACATTCCCCGAGCGATTGTAGAGGTTGAGTCAGCATTCCCTACTGCTGATAATCCCGACGCTACCAACACCGTAGACGTACAGATTGGTGGACAGCGTTTCACTCCTGAAACCAACCTAGAGCGACAGTTCCAATTAGTAAACACTGCTTACCTACAAACCGGAAAGCTGAACTTCACTTTCGGTACCGACAATATGATTACGTACCTGGAAACTTTGCTTTCTAACGAACAGAACGGTCGCTTCTTTTTCAACAGCTTAGAGGACTTTGAAAACCAAAATCCATCGCGCTACGCCCGGGAGGTACCGCTTCAGGGACTACCGATTGTAAAACAAACCGTACTGGATTTATCCCTATTTGCGCAAGTTGATTTCAACCCAACCCCTAACATTAGTACCATGTTTGGAGTGCGTTACGATGCTACCGCGATTCTCGACGGTGCTGATTACAATCCAGTGTTAGATGAAGACCTGGGTATCCGTACCGACCGCAAACCATCCGACTGGAACAATATTCAGCCCCGCTTTCAAGCTACCTGGAACGTAGGGGGTAACGAGCGCGACTTTATCAAATTGGGAGGTGGTATCTTCTCAGCCCAGCCTCACTACTACGCTCAAGTGAATAATATTCAAAATAGTGGAGTGCTGCTAGGCGCAGTTGATGTTAGTGAGAACGTGCCTACCCCAGACTTTAT
>CAKZYJ010000113.1 GCA_937884755.1 uncultured Flammeovirgaceae bacterium | reverse complement strand
AGTTTACGTACAACTTTTCGTTGTTGGCCGCTACTATATTCGCCTCAATGGTATCGAAGGTTCTGATCTCGGTTTTACGCTCCCGGCCTTTCCCATATTTATCCAGCAGTTTTTTATAGTAAGCGATAGCATACTCTTTAATGTGCTCCAGATCGTGTCTTGTCTGTTCCAGATCATCCAGCAACCGCTTCATCAGTTCATCGGCTTTGAAGCTATCGTACTTGGAGATACGTTTAATCTTGATCTCGGTCAGTCGAACCAGATCGTCCTCCGTAATCTCCCGGTAAAACTGTTTTTTAAAAGGTTCCAACCCTTTATCAATGCGGCTTAGTACTTCTTCCCAGGTTTCAGCCTCTTCAATGTCGCGGTAGATACGATTCTCAATGAATATCTTCTCTAGAGAAGCAAACAGAATCTTTTCCAGCAGTTCGCCTTCTTTAATTAGCAGCTCCTGTCGCAGTAGCTCCACGGTTTGTTCGGTAGACTGCTTTAGTAGTTCATTTACCGTTAGGAAACGAGGCTTATCATCAACAATGACACAGGCATTGGGTGATATGGATACCTCACAGTCGGTGAATTTATAGAGAGCATCCTTCGTGATTTCGGGTGACTGTCCGGGAGCCAGCGATACCAGAATCTCCACATCTTTGGCGGTATTATCCACCACTTTCTTGATCTTGATTTTCCCTTTATCATTGGCCTTGATGATAGAATCAATCAGACTGTTGGTAGTCACCCCAAAGGGAATATCGCGAATAACGAGCGTCTGCTTGTCATACTCTTCCATAGTAGCGCGTACCCGCACCTTTCCGCCTCGCTTGCCCTGGTTGTAATCCGTAACGTCGATAGACCCACCCGTAGCAAAATCCGGATAGATTGTAACTTTCTTGTTACGGATAACATTAATACACCCTTGAACTAGTTCAATAAAGTTGTGGGGAAGAATGCGGGTGGAGAGTCCCACCGCAATTCCCTCTACGCCCTGCGCTAACAGCAAGGGAAACTTTACCGGAAAAGTAATGGGTTCTTTTTTCCGACCATCGTACGATAGTTGCCACTGGGTGGTCTGCGGATTAAAGATTACATCTAGCGCAAACTTAGACAGGCGGGTTTCAATGTAGCGAGCGGCCGCAGCGCTATCGCCGGTACGGATGTCTCCCCAATTCCCTTGGGTGTCAAGCAGTAAGTTTTTCTGCCCTAAGCCCACCATTGCATCGCCAATGGAAGCATCGCCGTGGGGGTGGTATTGCATGGTTTGCCCAATAGCGTTGGCTACTTTGTGGAAGCGGCCATCGTCCATTTCCTTCAGGGCGTGTAGAATGCGGCGCTGAACGGGTTTCATACCGTCTTCTACCGCCGGAACTGCCCGTTCCAGTATTACGTAGGATGCGTAGCCGAGGAAGTAGTCCTCGTACATATGATCCAGACTCTCTAAGTTTTCTAAAGCACCGTCTTCGGTAAATTCGCTCATAATGGGTTTTGCTCGATTGCACGATTGTTCTATTGCTGATTGTTAACTTTAACGTCCACTGTCATTGGTTCTTGGTCCTTAGTTACAGGTTTGGCAGGTTAAAAGGTTATAGATTATGTACATCTTCCGACTTCTATCCTCGGTCTTCATATCTTTAAAATTTTACATCGCTAATCTCTAATTGTTCACTATACCAAACCACGGCGACATTGCTCACTGTACATTGTTAAACTGCTTCCTCCACTAAATCCTTCTCCACTTTAAGACGCTCAATGATGAACTCCTGACGGTTGGAGGTATTCTTACCCATGTAGAACGTCAGCAGCTTTTTGATATTGGTTTCATCGTCGAGTAGCACTGGCTCCAGCCGAATGTCTTCGCCGATAAACTGACCGAACTCATCGGGGGAAATCTCGCCCAAGCCTTTGAAGCGGGTGATTTCCGGTTTACCGCCTAGCTTCCCAATTGCCCGCTGCTTTTCTTCTTCGTTGTAGCAGTAGATGGTCTCCTTCTTATTGCGTACCCGGAAGAGCGGAGTATCCAGAATATATACATGTCCCTGCCGCACCAAATCGGGAAAGAACTGTAAAAAGAACGTAAGCAGTAGCAGCCGGATATGCATACCGTCTACATCGGCATCGGTGGCAATAATAATTTTCTGGTAGCGTAACCCGTCCAGCCCATCCTCAATATTCAGCGCATGCTGGAGTAGGTTAAACTCCTCGTTTTCGTACACTACCTTTTTGGTGAGCGAAAAGCAGTTGAGCGGCTTACCCCGAAGACTAAATACCGCCTGGGTTTGTACATCACGGGCTTTGGTGATAGAGCCACTGGCCGAATCTCCCTCGGTAATAAATATCATGGTCTCCTGCCGACGATCTTCGCCCTTACCTTTATGCTTTTCGTCCAGGTGAATCCGGCAGTCGCGCAGTTTCTTATTGTGTAAGTTCGCTTTTTTAGCCCGTTCATTAGCGATCTTTTTGATGTCGGCAATATCTTTACGTTCCCGTTCCGACTGCTTGATTCTTTTTTTCAGTGCCTCGGCTACTTCCTTGTTTCGATGGAGAAAATCGTCTAAGCTTTGCTTGATAAAATCACCCACAAACTGCCGCATGGAGGGGCCCTTGGGGGCGACGTTCAGCGAGCCTAGTTTGGTCTTCGTCTGCGACTCAAAAACTGGTTCCTGTACCCTAACTGAGATCGAGGCCACAATTCCGTTGCGGATATCTCTCACATCATAGTTATCGTCAAAATGCTTGCGTACCGTTTCTACCACCGCTTCTCGGAAGGCTTGCAGGTGGGTTCCGCCTTGGGTAGTATACTGTCCATTCACGAAAGAGTAGTATTCCTCACCGTATTGGTCAGAGTGGGAAAGAGCAACCTCTATATCATCACCTTTAAGATGGACTACCGGGTAACGTAGGCTTTCTTCTTTGGTTTTTTTCTCCAGCAGATCTTTCAGACCGTTTTCGGAACGGTATTTTTGCCCGTTAAAAACGATGGTTAGCCCGGCGTTGAGAAAAGCGTAGTTCCAGAGTTGGTTCTCGATGTACTGCGGACGAAAATGAAAGTTCTTAAATACTTTTCCATCCGGCTCAAAAACGATATAAGTACCGTTCTTTTCTCCCGATTTACCGATTCGGGAATCTTTCAAGGTTTCGCCTCGTTCAAATTCGGCCAGTTTGGTTTTGCCATCACGGAACGATTGTACTTTAAAGTAAGTAGAAAGTGCGTTCACCGCTTTGGTTCCAACCCCGTTCAACCCCACTGATTTCTGGAAAGCCGCTGAATCGTACTTGCCACCGGTATTAATTTTGGAAACGCAGTCTACCACTTTTCCTAGCGGAATGCCGCGTCCGTAGTCCCGTACTTCTACTCGGTGGTCAGATATTTTGATATCGATGGTTTTGCCGAAGCCCATCACGTACTCGTCGATACTATTGTCGATTACCTCCTTTAGTAGTACGTAAATTCCATCATCCGACGAAGAACCGTCACCTAGCTTACCGATATACATACCCGGTCGCATCCGGATGTGCTCCCGCCAGTCTAATGAACGAATACTATCTTCGGTGTACGTTGCTTTGCTATTTGCCATAGTTTGTTAAAGTCTTAGCAATAAAATTACAGAACCTAGCTGGTTGTAAAACCAAAAAAAGAAAAAATTCAATCCGGTTTCAATATTCAAATATACTTAAAAAAAGAATAAAATTCTCAATAAAATAATACAGACTAGATGAATTAATTCACTATAAACTGATTATTAACAAGTTTAGACCCTTTGCTTTTATCAATACTTTAATGCTGTACTATTATCGTATTGCCTGTACTCAAACGGTAATTGTCAACCCATCGTACGCTAGCGAAACGTTCGCAGGCAATTCTTTCAGAATTTCGCGATGCAGCCCCATACGGTGGCTCATATGAATAAGGTAGGTTTGTTCGGGTTGAAGCTCCTTTATCAGTTCTAGCGCCTCCTCTAAGGTTAGGTGAGAAAGATGGCTTTGTTTTTGGAGAGCATCTAGCACCAGTACTTTGCTTCCTCGTATTTTTTCTTTTTCAGAATCAGCAATGGTTTTGGCATCGGTGACGTAGGTGAAATCATATACCCGAAAGCCTAACACCGGTAGCTTATAGTGCATCACTTCAATGGGTTGAAAGGGAATACCCAACACGCTGAACGGTTCCAGACTAATCTCGTGAATATCAATCTGTGGTACTCCGGGGTATTTTTTCTCAGCAAAAACGTAAGCAAACTCCCGCTTCAAACTCTCAATGACTCGCGCATGGGCGTAGACCGGCATGGACCGTCGCTGCAAAAAATTGAAACTACGCACATCGTCCATTCCTGCCGTGTGATCTTTATGCTCGTGGGTGAATACCAGCGCATCTAGGCTGCGAATGCGGTTAGTAAGCACCTGCTGCCGAAAGTCCGGTCCAGAATCAATGATAATGCTTTTCCCCTCAACCTCCAGATGCACCGAAGCTCGCAACCGCTTGTCCCGGAAATCCACCGAAGTGCACACCTCACAGGTACAACCAATGACAGGCACTCCTTGCGATGTACCGGTACCTAAAAACGTTACTTTCAAAGGGGGGTGGATATTTCTAAGAGTTCGGCCAACATCTTTTGCTGCTTGCCAGAAAGTTTTTCCGGATCAATGTCCAGTTGCCGGATTATTTCCAGTAAGCAGTTGATTTTTCCTTCCAGCGTATAGTACTTGTTAACGATCACTAGACAGGTATCACGCAAAATGCAGTAACCTGACTTAAAATTTCCTTTCTCGTAGCGCAGTACGTAATCCGACTGATTAAGTAGATCTTCCAGTTTACGTAAATAGTGAGGAGTGTACTTTATTTGCATAATTTCTTAGTCCACAGGTATAGATCATCAGTCATTTATCCTTGGCAGCCGCCGTACGGTCATTGGTCTTTAGTTCACCGCTTCTGACTTCCAACTTCTATCTCCTGACTTCTGCTACTGAGCGTACTTATTCACTACCTCCACCAGCCGGTCAAAGTCAATCGGCTTGGGAATATACTCGTTCATACCCACCTTCTCAAAATCTTCTTCGCTATAGTTGCTGGCATTACCCGTAATGGCGATAATCGGCACCTGCGATTTTTTCTCATCGTCCATACTACGGATTTGTCGGCTGCACTCCATACCATCCATCTTAGGCATATTAATATCCATCAGGATAATGTCATAGTCCTTTTGCTTCAACATATCCAGCACCTGCTGCCCATCGCGGGCCGAGTGGATATCGTAATTCTGAAACTGTAGTACTTTCTTGGTGAGATTTTGAATGACCGAACTGTCTTCGGCTACTAGTACTTGTTTTCTATCTGACATGTTGCTGATCTTTTTGGTTGATAGATTGTTTATAGGTGTTTCTAAATTTTGCAAATTCGGCGGTTAATGTCTCAAAATCCTGGTGCAGGGAGGTTGTATCTTGCTGTTTCAGATTTCCTTCAATGAGTTTAGCATAATAGGAAATACTTTCCAAACCTAAGGTACCGGAGTTCCCTTTTAATGTATGCAATTTAGACAAAATTTGCGGATAATCGTTCTTTTTGATGCCTACGGCTGCTTCCGCCAGCAATTCTTCAGCTTCCATTTCAAACTCCTGCAAAGTTTCGGCCACCAGTTCTTTGCCACCGTATTTTTCTAGTGTCTGAAGCGTACTCCAGTTAATTAGCTTTACTTCACTTGCCAGCTCCTCTGGCTGAGCTTCTTCCAACGGGGATTCTTCGCTGCCCAGCCCCATCAGATCCGCGGTCTTGGAAATGATGTTTTTTCGGATAGGCTTGGCCAGGTAACCATCCAGTCCGGCATTTATAAACTTCTCTTTATCACCGGGCAGTGAATAGGCGGTCAGGGCAATAATGGGGGGCGTTTGGGGTAAATCAAGCTACCGAATCCGGCGGGAGGCTTCAATCCCATCCATACCCGGCATCTGAATGTCCATATAAACTACATCAAAATTTTGCTGCTGCACCCAGGCAATAGCTTCCTCGCCGCTTCCTGCCAGCGTCACGTTGCAACCACTCTTTCTGAGCAGCTCGAACACTACCTTCCGATTGATGGCGTTATCATCTACCACCAGTATCTGAGGAGTGATGTCGGTAAATTTAACCATTTCCTTGCTATCCAACTCACTCACCACTCCCTCCGACGGTGCTTCTTTCGCCTGAAAAGTAAACCAGAAAGTGCTGCCTGCCCCAGGTTCAGACTCCACTCCAATTTCACCCCGCATGAGTTGGGTCAACTGCCGGGCAATAGATAGCCCCAGTCCGGTACCTTTGTATTTTTTGGAGGTGGAGGGGTCTACCTGATTAAAGTTTTTAAATAAGCTCTGTTGATCTGCCTCGGAAATCCCAATTCCGGTGTCTTCTACTGATATTTTGATGGTGTGTTTTTTGGCAGTTAGCTTATCTTTTGATAACCCGATTTTTTCCGCTTTAATGGTTACCTCACCCTCTTCGGTGAACTTAATGGCGTTGGCAGTGAGGTTAGTAAGAATTTGTAACAAGCGGGTTTCATCTATCCATAAGTACTTCGGAATATCTTGATCAATCTCGTACGCAAACCGAATATTCTTAGCGGCTGCCTGCTGAGCGAACAATCCTTTGTTTTTCTCCAGCACTCGCTCCAATGGCAAAGCCGTTTTATGCAACTGCATTTTGCCAGCTTCAATTTTAGACAAGTCCAGAATATCGTTCAGAATGGTCAGCAGGGTCTCGGAAGAGTACTTCACTGTTTGCACGTAGTCGGCCTGCTCCTCGTTGAGTGGAGTATCAGCCAGCAGATCTACCATGCTAATCACCCCGTTCATAGGCGTCCGAATTTCGTGACTCATATTGGCCAGGAAGGCTTCTTTCGCCTTCAGCGACTGCTCGGCTACGTCCTTAGCTTTCTGTAAAGCGCGGGTAGTTTCTTTTAACTTTGTAATATCCCGTAGTACACCTTCAATCTCAGTTTCTTTTCCTGACAGCATGCCTACCAACCGCACATTACAGATACAGGATACTAGATGTCCATCTTGCTTGATGATAGTTGCATCAAAGTTGCGAACCCGCTTGTCTTTGACCAACTGACGAATCAGGTTCTTGGTCTTCTTATCGTACAGGTAATAATTGGTAACATCTTTCCCTAGTACATCGTAAGTTTCGTAGCCCGTAAGCTCAAATACCGAGGGGCTGATCATAGTGATGGTTCCGTCTAGTCGGCAGCGGAAGTAAATATCCTGGAAGGACTCAAAGATAGTTCGGAACTTCTCTTCGCTTTCCAGCAGGGCAATTTCGGATTTTTTGCGTTGGGTAATATCGTGGGCGATACCCGACACCTCCCGAATGCTGCCGTCTTCCCGATAAATCGGGTTGAGATACACAGATTTCCAGATGTCTACGTCTTTGCCAAAGCGCATCTTGGCCTCAAAATGAGCGATGTTGCCTTCAAATACCTCTAAGTACTTTTCTTTCCATTGCTCCAGATAGCGCTCCGTCATCTTTTGGTCCAGCGGATTGTAAATCTCACCTACGACGGGACCTACCCCAAAATGAGAGTGGAAAGTGTACTCGAAGTTACGATTGAAGGTGGTAAGTCGAAAGTCTCGGTCTACCGACCAGATCAAGTGAGTGCTACTTTCAAAGATCGCCTTCAACCGACTGGTATAGTCTTTTAATTCTTCCTCATAGCGCTTTCGTTCCACTACTAGAGCTATTTGACTCGATACAAAATCAATCAATTCAAAATCGCTAGTACTAAGAGTATCCGCTTTTTCAAAATTTTGCAAGGCTAATATTCCTACGGTCTCTTCCCCAATCTTTAGCGGAATACCAATCCAAATTTTCGGCAGCAAAGCGTCCGCGTTAATTACTCCTGAGTGCTGTAGCTCCACAATATCGTCCTCGTGCAGAAAGAGTGGTCGGCTTTGACTACTGGCGTAATTGCACAACGTTCTGAGGGCATGATCCTGAACTGGTTCCTCAAAACGTTCTGGCGATTGCCCATCTTGGTATACAAACTTCAGAATACCCTCATTCCAGATACCGATAATCAAGTCTTCCGTTGTAATCACATTATTCAGTTCGCGATGGATACTGAAGTAAAGGTGATCTAGATCAGGGCTTTTGAGTACCAGATTAGTGATACTGTAGTATAAGTTGCGAGCGCGGTGTGCCTTAATCTGGTCGGTGATGTCGGTAAAAACTCCCCGTACAGCTTTTTCACCTTCATGTGAGCCAATAGTTAAAGTACCCGATACGTAAACCTCTTCACCTTCGCTAGAGAGAAAAGCTAAGCGGAAGTTACCGGGCTGTTCGCTATCCAGCACCTTTTTCCATATTTCATGCATCTGGGGCAGATACGCCGAGGCTACCAGATCAAAAAAAGAGCACTTATCCAGATCCTTGCTGCGGTATTTGAGCTTAACGTGTAAGGCCTTATTGGCCTTAATAATTCTTCCCTCTTCATCCGTGACGGTAATCAGATCGTAGGTGCGGTCGTATAGGTCAGCTAGTTGCTTATTGCTTTGTTGGAGTTTTTTCCGAACACGCTTATACTCGGTAATATCTTCGGCAATAATGGTTAACCCTTTTTTCCCTTCCTCGTGCAGTATGATGCTTTGAATATTAATGGTAAGTATTTGCTCAGTGAAGGTCTGAATAGAGCGTTTAATGTTTCTAGCTTCTTTTCGCTGAGCAACTCGTTCGATGAACTGCTCAATAGTTAATTGCTCACCTCTCACTGGGACAAACCCCTTGAATAGATTCTTTTTCTGAAGCTCTTCGGAGCTAAGTCCTACCGCTTCGGCAAACGCCTGATTGCTAAAGGTAATCTTTCCGGTTTGATCAGTAGATACCACCAAAAGTTCGGCGTTCAACAACGAATGCTGCAATTGGGTTAACGATATAGTACTGGTGCGGAAGGTATCAGACGCAGCCCGTATTTGGGCAATTTCTGCCTGTAGCTGTTGGTTCTCTCGTTCTAAGTCCGCAACCCGATCAATACTATTCATAGCCAAACGTGGTATTTTTCCAATTTACGGAATAAGCGAAGATAAATCCAAAACGATCTGTTTTTCGTAATGCTGATATGGCACAACCGGTACTTTTGGTGGTAGTAGGTCCCACTGCCGTAGGTAAAACGGAGATTTGTATTCGACTGGCCCAGCACTACGGTACGGAAATTATCTCTACCGACTCGAGGCAGTTTTATCGAGAAATGACCATTGGAACGGCCAAACCCACCGAGCAAGAGCTGTCCCAGGTACATCACCATTTAGTAGATAGCCTTTCAGTCACGCAACCTTACGACGTAAAACAGTTCGAACAGGATGCTTTGCAAATTCTGGATAACCTTTATAAAAAGTATCCACTGGTAATTGCTACCGGGGGCTCCGGACTGTATGTAAAAACGTTGTGCGAAGGAATTGATGCCATGCCTGATATTACTCCGGAAGCCCGATATTACTGGAGTAACTACCTTGATTCCGAAGGCTTGGATTCACTACTGGAGACTCTTAAACAAGTTGACCCGGATTATTACCAGGAAGTTGATCGGAACAATTACCGGCGAGTGTTGCGGGCTTTGGAGGTGTACCACAGCACTGGGCGTCCCTATTCCGAGTTTCGGCAACGAAAGTCTTCTCCCCGCCCATTTAAAGTCATTAAAATTGGTATTACCCGCGAGCGAGCATTATTGTACCAGCGAATTGACCAGCGGGTAGATCTGATGATAGCCGCGGGTTTAGAAGCCGAGGCCTGTAGTTTACTGCCATACCGGCAACAGAATGCACTGCATACCGTTGGCTATCAGGAATGGTTTCCGCACTTTGATGGTGGCTATGATCGAGATGAAGCCATTCGGCTGATTAAACGCAACAGCCGCCGCTACGCCAAACGGCAGTGGACCTGGTTTCGTAAAGACCCGACTGTGACCTGGTTTGATACCGGTGTAGATAAAGACACCTTACTGGCGGATATTATTCAACAGGTTGATCAACAAATTTCGGTTTAACTTCTAGTTTGTGCATCATAACTATTACTTTTTGCGGCAACTTACTCAGCAGCTACGCGAGCGGCTTATCGGTTGGAAGCTGGGCGTCTGTTTTAGCCAAAACAAGGATGAGTTAATTATTGGGCTATACAATACCTCGGCGCAGTCTGAATTTTATATTAAGGCCCATCTGGCGTCATACTTCAGCTGTCTTCAGTTTCCTACAAATTTCCATCGGGCCAAGCGCAATAGTGTGGATTTGTTTTCTCTGCTGTTGGATCAATCCCTGATAGAGATCCGGCAGTTTAAGAATGAACGCAGCTTCTGGTTGCGCTTTGAACGAGGAGGGCTGTTATTTAAAATGCACGGCAACCGGGCGAATATTCTACTGACCGAAGGCCATCAGGTCACTGAAATCTTCCGAAGCAATTTAGCTAACGATTATTCCCTGGACATTGTATCGCTGGATCGTTCCCTGAAGGTGGGCCAGACTGATTTTGAGCAAGCCAAAGGAGATCTTCGGAAGTTGTATCCTACTTTCGGTCCTGTTCCTCTGGCATACCTGCAACAGCAACACTACGATCAACAACCACAATCCCAGCAGTGGGAGTTATTGCAGGCACTGCTAGCAAAACTAGAACATCCGGATACCTACTACTTAATTGAGTGGAAGGGGAAACTGCACCTTAGCTTACTTCCACTAGGTGAAGTTATCAAAACCAAAACTGAGCCAGTGGAAGTGCTAAATGAGTTTTTTATTCGGAAGATCAAACGTATCCGGATGGATAGCCTAAAGGGGCAGTTGGTGCAAAAGTTGGAGAAACAAAAGAAGCAAAGCACTCAGTACGTTCAGAAAAACCAGCGTGCGTTGGAGAAACTGGAAGGCGGACTACAGCACCAGCAAATGGCTGATATTCTGATGGCCAACCTTCACCAAGTTCCGGAAGGCACTACTGAGGTTGAATTATTTGATTTCTACCACAACGAAACAGCCCGTATTAAACTCAACCGTCAACTTTCGCCCCAGAAAAATGCTGAGCGCTACTACCGGAAAGCGAAAAACCAGAAAATTGAGGTGGCTCAGCTTCAAAAAAATATTGCGAGCAAGAAGGAGTGGCTTCAGCAGGTGCAGGCTCACCTTGACTACCTACGGGCAACTGACGACTTGCGGGAAGTGCAGCAGTACGCTAACGAGCACCAACTGTTGGATACCAAAGCTGATACCGAAGCTAACTTTCCGTTCCGCAGTTTTAATCTGGATGGCTACGTGGTTTGGGTAGGGAAAAGTGCGAAGAACAACGATGAGCTTATTCGGAACTACGCCCACAAAGATGACCTATGGCTGCATGCCAAAGACGTGAGCGGCTCTCACGTAATTATCAAACAAAAGGGCAATCAGCCCCCACCGCCCTACATTATTGAGCAAGCCGCCCAGATTGCCGCCTACTACTCCAAACGAAAAACTGACTCGATCTGCCCGGTGATTGTCACCCCGCGTAAATACGTTCGAAAATCCAAGAATATGCCTCCGGGAGCAGTACTAGTAGACCGGGAAGAAGTGGTGATGGTAGAGCCAAAGCTGCCGTAGTGAAGTGTCAGGGTATTATAGTATGTTAGTGTTTTGGCGAGATCACTGAGAGTGCCTGTCATTTTCCTTGACTACTGACCAGCAGTTCATCGACAAGCTCTTTAAATCCAGTAAACCACTCTAAATCTCTCTTCTCAGCATATTTCTGAACTTGATAAGGCCAGCCTAAAGCTCTATTCTTTATCCTGTATTTCTGCTCAACCAGATTGCTTAATTTATCTGAAAGATTGAGTGTCTTATTAGACCCAATCTCAAGTCCATGAACGAAGGCGATAACCGTTTCCTTATCCAAATCATTAATGTACATTAAAGGGCGGGTAATGAAATAATGAATTGTTTTTATTTGCGAATCGTCCATAACTACCAACTCTTATTGTGCTTACCCAGTTAGAATAGAACTGTAATACTATAACACTAACTATTAGAGCAACTCCATCTGCTCCTGGGTTACGTCGGCGTTGTGGTAAACTTTGGAGACGTCATCGTCATCTTCCAGCACATCGATAAGTTTCACTACTGAGAGTAGGGATTCATCGTCGAGGGTTACAATAGTAGTGGGGATGCGTTGAAGTTCGGCATTTTCGGGCTCTATGCCGAGTTCGTCTAACTTGGATTGTAGCAAGCCAAAGTCTTCCATAGCACAGGTTATCTGAACCAGTCCTTCTTCATAAGCTACATCTTCCGCTCCGCCATCAATCAGCTCCAGCATCAGTTCATCTTCGTCCATTGCCTCAGGCTGTGGAAACACGAAAACTCCTTTACGATCGAACATGTACTCTACCGAGCCGTTTTTGCCCAAGCTGCCGCCGTGCTTACTGAAAGCCGCCCTTATGCTGGCTACGGTACGGTTCAGGTTATCGGTAGTACACTCCACAAACACGGCCACTCCGTGGGAGGCGTAGCCTTCGTAGGTTACTTCCTGGTAATCGGCACCGTCGGCACCGGAGCCTTTGCTGATAGCCCGCTCGATAGTGTCTTTAGGCATATTAGCCCCCTTGGCATTCTGAATGGCCAATCGCAGACGAGGGTTGCCGTCCGGATCAGGGCCACTTTCTTTGGCTGATACCGTAATTTCTTTAATGAGTTTGGTGAAAATCTTGGCTCGCTTGGCGTCCTGCGCCCCTTTACGCCGTTTTATATTCGCCCATTTACTGTGTCCAGCCATGTTACGAATGTTTGTTCTAATTCAAATCCGATTCCTCTCCTATCGATTCGGTAGGCCGGGAATCTATGTCAAAGTGGAGGGATATCCGCAAGGTTTCCTGTAGCGGATGGTTCTGTTGTTGCGGGAGCAGGTAGGCAAAATCTACCCCAAATACCTGATAGCGTAACCCTAACCCAGCGGTAAAGTACTTACGGTTGCCTTTGTTGGCGTTTTCATAGAAATAACCCGCCCGAACGGCAAAGAGGTCATTATACCAGTACTCAACTCCGGCACCGATCATAATTTCCTGTAGCTCCTCACTAAAGCCGTCAGGAGCATCAGCAAAAGAACCGAACATACCGGATAGTAAGCCGCGGTTAGGATCTCTTCCACGCAGAATACTCGGCTGCCCGTTGGGTAAAAAACGATACCACCGGTAATTGAATCACGCTCGTAAACTGGTGGAGTAGGCACCAATAATTTATTAAAATCCAGAGCAAACGTAAGCTTGTTGTAGGGATCAAGGTAAGTAGTGAAAGCCCCGCCTAAACGAAGGTTGGTCGGGATAAAATCTGCCTGATCTTCAGATAAGTAAGTGATCTTGGCACCGATGTTGGAGATATTAGCTCCAAACGCCCAATTTCCCTCTCTTCCGTTAAACACAATATCTTTGGTGTAGTAAATTCCTACGTCAGCCGCTCCCGTAATACCAGCCTGACCATCGTTACCTCCGGCACTAGTAGTACCCGAGAGCAGATTAGAGTGAATAAACCGCCCGGTTAGCCCAGCACTCAGATTTTCGCCTAATTGCAGAGCAAAGGTAGCAGCTAACGAAAATTCCCGCGGACTTACTAGGTTAAGCAGGTTACCCTGCCGGTCAGTTAGTTGAATATCTCCTAAATCAAAGTAGCGCATAGAGAAACCTAGTGCCTGTTGCTGATTGATTTTTTTATAGGCCGACAGATACGAAATCGACATATCGTTGATTACTTTAGACAGCCAGGGAGTAAACGAACCGGAAATACCAAAGCTCGGCTCAAGGTAAGCCAATTTGGCCGGGTTCCAGTGGGTAGCGTTGGCGTCAGGCGCAGTGGCTACCCCTCCATCTCCCCAACCGCTCGCGCGGGCATCAGGGGTGATTGCCAAAAAAGGCACGGCCGTGGTAATCACCCGCCTCGATTCGTCCTGACCTAAAATAACCTGAGCTTGAGCTAATGCTCGTTGGCTAATTCCTAAGCTAAGTAGTGCGACCCCCAGTATAAAGCTGTTACGAATAATGTACTTCATGTTAATGAGCAATGATAAGTTGATGCGTCTTTTGTTGAACGATATCTGAATTTAAGCTTTGTAATTTGATGTTTGCGTAATAAATACCGGAAGGAAGTTGCTCTCCAGCAGTTGTCCTTCCGTCCCAGCGTAATGCGCCTAAACGGGTAGTAGCATCGGCTTGCTGGACCTGCATACGATGCACCAGTTCGCCCTGATTATTGTAGATTTGTATGATAATGTCCAGTTCACTACCCGGCTGATTATGATCCAGTACAAACTGGGTTTCTTCAGAAAAAGGATTCGGATAATTATAAAATTCCGATACCCAAAGTACCCCCTCCTCGCCAACCCGAAACGACAGTTCCGCCACTCCACTATTATTATAGGTATCCCAAGCTTTTAGCAGAAGCCGGTAACTTCCCTCTTCCAGATTTTCCAGTGGATAACGAATCCAGCCCGACTGAAAATCATCCATGCCAGTCTGGTAAAAATCATTCAAATCAAAAGTACGACTTTCTCCGCTTTCTTCATAGAGAAGTTCGGCCGTAATAGTCTGACCTAGCCCGTTAGCACTGATAGACACTCCGTGTTCATCCTGTAATTGGGCCAGCAGCAGTGTATTATTTCTCGTCAGTCCTCCGCTCACGAAGGTGGTATCATCCATAAATAAGCGGATGTCGGGCGGAAGCGTATCATCTGTAGCCGGACGCTGACTACCCCCGATAGCGAAGGTAACGAAGGCTCCGTGAGCATCAATTCCCGCTGATCTGTCGGACGGCGACCCATCAGCGTATGCACTAACCTTGCCTTGTCCGGTTTGATATACGATATTTTTCGGCACTACAAAATTCAAAACGAATTGCCCGTTTACTACTCGGGCTTTCCCTCGGTGAATAACGGAGTTTCGTTCTTCAAATTGCATGAAAGTTCCTTCATTTCCTTGCGTACTTCTTACAGTCACTTTATCTAGTACCTCTACGGCTACTGTTCCGGTAAAACCCTCCAGTACCTGTTGCGCACCCGCCGACGTAACTGCCCCGGACAGTTGTACGTAGTCAAGGGCTCGCAGCGTATCAGTTTCGCTAAACTGACCATCAGGTTGCCGCACTTCCAGTTTGCTAATAGTGATCTGCGCTTCGGGATAGGCGAGCACCATACTGGGATCGCCTAACAAGGAAAAATTACGGTTCACTGGACCGTTCAGGCCGTTGTTTTTGGTTCGGCGAAAGATTTCACCTAAAGTCAACGGCTTTCCATCCTCTCGTTTAAATACTTCATTGTAAAAAGCTCTATTAAGCAGGAAGTTGGAATTAGAGAATACCGGTCGTGAGGTAGTGACCAACCCAATCGCCCCGCCTTCCGGATTTAAAATAAGTTGCTCGGCTCCCGAAATATTCTGCGGGTCGTCGTGGCGACCAAACTCGCAGGTTGCGGTTACAAAGAAGGGTAATCGATCCAGATTACGAAAGCGGTTGATCATGCCAGTGGTCAATATACTTTCTTGTGCCCAGCGGGTTTCACTGCCGTGTCCGGTATAATTAATTACCAACGCCCCCTGCTTAATAGCATCTTCAATCTCCTGGCTTACCGCCGGAGCAGATTCGCCGCTGGGTAATTTGCGCTGCTCAAAGGCATCGGTATATATTTTACGAATGGAGAAGGAGGTGTAGCTGGTATCTACAAATTTGGCTAACTGCTCAGCGTCCCGCTGGTGCTTATCGTTATCGCCGTCGTCGGCTACAAACACCACCTCACTACGCCACGGCCCAAACGTCGCTTCGCTGGTCTGGTAGTGAATCAATTTATCCACTGCTATTTTAGCTTCTTCCCAGTTCTTAACTGGCAATCGACCTACCCCAATATCTAAGGTATGGTCACCAGAAAAGGTCTCAATCCAGTCTCCTTCACCATCTTCCAAAAACCCAAAGTAATCATCCGAAGCGTAGCTATAGATGGGGTGTACCGAGTTACGCGACTGATAAATCGGTACTACGTTGGTATTATTTTGAGTGTAATTTTTGTAGTCGTAGGAGCCTTTACCCAGCAATAGTACGGCTTGAAGTTGGCTAGGTTCCTGGTCGTAGAGATATTTGAGGTAGTTACGTAATGCAGTAACATCTTGAGCACCTGATGAAAACTCATTGTAAATCTGCTGATTGGTGACTACGCTTACGCTGATCTGATTGTAGGAACGCCGAAACTCAGCTAGCCGCTGAGCTTCCGATAGCAAATCTTCCCGAGTGACGATTAAGAGATTAGGTACGCCTTGCCCCTTTAGATTCTGATTTGGTACCGCTCCTGCTGCTAATGGGGTAGGTAAACCACTGGATATCGCCGTTACAAGTTCGGCTAACGTTCCGCCCGTAGCGGTAGTAACCGTCCAACGGTTGTTCGCCGAAGAAACGGGCAGCGCAACCGGCTCCTGCGGATTAGAAATATCCCAAACAATTGGAGCTTGCTCAGTAGCAAGCGAAAACTGAGTAGTAGCGTATTCGACACTTTCCAGATTGCGGAACCGGAGAGAACTGTTAGAGGGAAGCCGTAGTTGACGGGCACCTTCCAAAATAAGTTGATCCAGATTGGCTTTGGCACTGCCGCCACTAAGTGATACCGTAATTGAAGGAGCACCACTAAGATTGGTGTTTACGGAGAAAGTTTCCTGACTAAGATTACCCTTCTGGGTGTATGTACCCGACAAAATCGGTTGAAGCGCTAGCGTACCTACTGATGTTCCGTTCAATGCCAGTTCTACTTCCGCCGGACTCTGAGATCGGCCTACTACCCGAGTGTGTATTCGCATAGGCTGTTCACTTCGCCAGTCAGCTTGCTCGAAATTCACTGGAATACTTTCACCAGCAGTGAGTTCTTCACCGTACCACTCACGTCCCGAGCCGCCCTGCCAGTAAGTTTCCAGTAGATTGTACTCCTCTTTTTCGTGTACTAAAGCTTCCTGATAATAATCGGTAGTCCAAGCCGGATTATCAATGGCAATCGCTTCGGACACCCGCTTGCCTGGATCTCCACCGTAAGTAAGGAAATAGTAGGCCGTATCGCTGTACAGATTCTTTTGGTAAACAGCGCGGTAGCCTAGCATGCTATCCACTTCAAAGTGCAAATCGTGAGGCGACTGTCCGTAAAATAGCAGATAGTCTTCGGCATCGAGCCGATCATCCCCGCCATCCACCACCTGAATAGCGATTTCCGGTAAATCATCAAAGCGAACTTCTGAAAGGGACTGAGGAAGCATACCTCCACCCCGACCAAACATCCGGATGCTTTGGGCCGATACTCCAGATACGTTTATTCCTGATTCAACTAAGTCCCTACCCGAAAGGCGGTAAATACCGTCTTCAGTCACAGCAAATTTGTACCACTCGCCTTCAGCCAGCACCGAAGAATCTTGGGCTAACCCGGAGCTAGCAAGAAGTATGGCACCCAACTGAGTGAAAAGAAATAAACAGGCAATCCGCATGGTGTTCCGGCTCGTCAATCAATTCACGTAATTTTGAGGGATTTAGTATACAAAAACCAGGTAAAGACCAGCAATACCTTACGTTTACACCTGCTCTAGCTCGAACTCGTAGCTTTCCATAATCAGGTTAGCCAGAAGCTTAGTGCAGGCTTCTTCTGCCTTTTCCTGGGCCTGGGTTTCGTTATCCGCTGAAAACTGCATTGTAATATGCCGCCCAACCCTCACTTCATCAATACTGTGCAACCCCAAGTTTTCCAGCCCCAAACGAACGGCTTTTCCCTGAGGGTCTAATATTTCTTTTTTAGGCATTACGTTAATTTTGGCAATAAAATTCATGCGCGTAAGTTTTTAATGCGCCAAAAATAAAAAATTTTCTAGCGGGTTTGGGGTTCTGCCTCCGACTTTGTGGAGACAATAAGCGAAAGGAGGATATAAAGTAGCGTGACGATGGGAATAGCTACCGCACGAAACAAGATAAATAGTACAATAGAGATAGCCATAAATACGTACTTAAGCTTATTTTCGGCCCAACTGTAATTCTTAAATTTAAATGCTAGCAACTCAAGGTTAGCTACCAGTAGGTAAGCGTCAACCAGGGTTAATACAATCAGAAAGGCCGGACTGGCAATTAATGTCTGAAACCAGGCTAAGGTACCTAGTGGCAAAGCGCTTATCAGTAGGGCACTCGCTGGAGTAGGCAGACCAATAAATTTATCTTTCTGACGGGTATCTACATTAAAAATAGCTAACCGTAGGGCCGAGAAAGCCGCAATAGAGAAGGCTATGTAAGGTATCCAGGTATTCTCCAGTCCTGTAGAGTTTTGGATTAACCCGAACATGATAAAGGAAGGAAGTACCCCGAAACTTACCATATCGGCCAGTGAATCTAAATCGGCACCGATGGTAGAGTAGGCTTTAAGCGCTCGGGCTACCAGGCCATCGGCAAAGTCCAGCAGAGCGGCAATCCAGATGAAGTAAGCGGCCATTTCTAGATTACCCTGGCTAGCGGCCACAATACCAAAGCACCCGATCAGCAGATTGCTCAGCGTAATAATGTTGGGAATATATTTAACTGGGTACGTCAATAGTTTTTTTGGCAACTTATCAACTTACGCTAAGGTTTACAAAAATATGGTAAAAGTAGATATACTATTGGTAGGTCAGGGATTAGCCGGTTCGGTACTGGCCTACCAACTCATGCAGGCAGGTTGCCAGATTCGTATCATCAATCAAACTAAAGCTGAAACCTCTTCCCGGGCGGCTGCCGGGTTGTATAACCCTATTACCGGACGCAAGATGGTGAAAACCTGGCAAGCCGATGCTATTTTCCCGATGATTGAGCTTTTCTATCGTCAACTGGAAGGCATCACCTACACTAAATTTCTTCATCCACTTCCGATTTACCGCCCCTTCGTTTCTAATGCCGAACGTACCGAATGGAGTACCCAGGCAGCTCAACCGGCCTATCAACATTATATTGCTGAGGTATATCAGCAGAGCCAGTACGGCGAATTTATCCATGATTCGCTCGGGGGCATTATGCTTCAGCAGTCGGGCTATCTCGATTTACCAATATTCTTAGATAGTATGCAACAGTACTTTCGTGCGCAGCGGGTATACCAGGAAGATATTTTTGACGTTACCCAGGTACGCCCCAAAAAGACTGGGGTTCAGTACGGAGATATACGGGCGCAGCGGCTCATCTTTTGTGACGGAGCCGACGGATACCGCAATTCTTTCTTTCACTGGCTGCCTGATCGGCCCGTAAAAGGGGAGATGCTCATGATTGATACCGGAAAAAAGAGTAACATCGTCTTTAATAGAGGAGTTTTTATAATGCCATTTGGTGATAAGTACAAAGTAGGCGCTACCTACGATCATCAGGATTTAAGTTTTTCGCCTACAACTAAGGGACGAACCACGCTGGAAGAGAAGCTGGAGAGGCTGATAAACATGCCCTACCAGGTGGTTGACCACTGGGCAGGAGTTCGTCCGGCTACCAGCGACCGGCGGCCTTTTATCGGATTACATCCTTATCACCAAACAATCGGTATTTTCAATGGGTTAGGCACTAAGGGTGTATCATTAACTCCTTACTTTGCCAATCAGTTTGTTGAATTTTTATTAGAACAAAAACCCTTAGACGAAGAAGTTAACATTCAACGTTTCGAACGTTATTACCATGCAGTAAGCTAATGAATGGAATGAAGTTTATCAGATGGATGGTTCTGGTGAGTCTACTTAGCGGATTCGTAGTAGAATCATACGCCCAAATTAATCGCGACCGGTTTGGTAAAAACCGGATTCAGTTTAAAAATTTCGACTGGCGCTACTACAGCTCAGACAATTTCGATATCTATTTTTACGAAGGTGGGCAAAATAATGCGCTTATTGCTGCCAAGTTCCTAGAAAAAGAATTTGAACGAATTACTGATGTAATTGGCTACGCCCCCTACACCAAAACTAAAATTTTCCTCTACAACTCAGTAGGTGACTTGCAACAGAGCAACGTAGGTGTCCGAGGAAAAACATTCACCGTAGGCGGGCAAACCAACTTTGTGAAGTCGCAGGTGGAGGTGGCCTATCCCGGAAGCATGATCGCGTTTAAGAACGAGTTGGTACAGCAGATTGCTGAAATGCTGATTAATGACATGATGTTCGGCGGCAGTCTCACCGATATGTTTCAGTCAGCCTACCTACTTACCTTGCCTGAATGGTTCATTCAGGGAGCCGCTCGCTATATTGCTCAAGGCTGGAGTATCGAAATGGATGATTTCATCCGCGAAATGTTTCACGATAACCGTAATATCAAGCTTACCAGGTATACTGGTGAAGATGCTGCTATTATTGGACAATCGGTTTGGAATTTTATTGCGGTGCGCTACGGTCGCAGCAGCATATCCAATATTCTGAACCTTACCCGTATCATCCGAAACGAGGAAAGTAGCATTGTAAATACCTTGGGCATTCCCTTTAAGCTATTTGGCCGACAGTGGCAATCGTTTTATGGCGAGATGGCTGCCCAAACTTCCGATGTGTACCAGTTTCCAGAATCTGATGACCGACTGCGTAAGAAAAATCGAAAATCGCTAAGATATAACCAAGTAGCCTTTAGCCCTAGTGGCCGCTATCTAGCCTATTCTGAAAACAAAAACGGGCGGTATAATGTCATTGTCCGCGATCTGGAACGCCGAAAATCTAAGAAGGTTCATTCGGTTGGCTTTCAACTGATTGACCAGGATGTTGATCAGAACCTTCCTCTGCTGAACTGGGCCAACGACCAAACATTGGGTATTGTCGGCTACGAAAAAGGTCGTAATTACCTATGGATTCATAACCGGGAAAGTAAACGTACACGAACTATTCAGTTACGCCGCTTTAATCAGGTGAAGTACTTTGACCTTAATGAGAGTGGCCGACTGGCTGTGATGAGTGCCGACCTGAACGGTAAAAATGATCTATTTCTGTATAATCCGAACCGTAATACTTTCAAGCGAATTACAACTGATATTTACGACGACCTGTATCCTCGCTTTATGCCGGAGAGTGATAACATCATTTTTAGCAGTAACCGTCCTAATGACTCTCTGTATTTTGCCCCAACCAAAACCCGAGATATTCAGCTAAATCAGGATATAGATGATAACTTCAATATTTTCATTTATAATCCCGATCAAAGTCCCACTGACTCGTTACTGAACCGGGTGACCAATACCATTAGTAAGGACATTAAGCCTATTCCGAAAGACGAGAATACTATTTATTACCTGAGCGACCAGCAGGGGATCTACAACCTATATCAGTATGAGCTTCGTGATAGTCTGTTTACCCAGGTTTCTAACTACGCCGTGAGTATTCAGGACTTTGATATTGACTTTAAAAATAATCGGCTGGCTTTTGTAATGCTGGCCGACGAACGGGATTATGTATTTCTGGAAGACGGAATCAACTTAGATCAGAGTATATTTACTCCAAAGACCCAGCGACAGCAAGCCATTCAGGCCCGTCTGGTATCTGACCGGCTGTTAGAGAGCCAACGGAAGCGAAACGTGCCTGCTCAGAGCAATCCAGCTACTGTAGACCAGCCATTTGTTCCCCGCGATTCTCTCACTATTGATACCGATACCGATACCAGGTTAGATAGCCTGTCTTTTCAGGACAGCACCCCTGTAGTTGAAACCGATACTTTACCCGATAATTTTATCAATACCGACTCCTACGAGTTTGGAAAAGAGCGGTTAACGCTGGAGGAAGGTATGATTGATACGGAAAACTATACCTTTGATGTAGAGCCAGAAAGCGACGAAACTGCCGTATCTACCGATGATTTTGAGTTCGAGAGTGAGCAGCAGGACCGCCGCGCCGGAAACTCTTTTCTCTCACGCTATCGCCGCCTGCGCCGTGAAACTCGCATTGATGGACCCACGGCTTACGAAACCCGATTCAGCGCCGACAACGTGGTTACTTCCCTCATGGTAGATCCGCTACGGAACTTTGGCTTCCACATTCAGGTGCAGATGAATGATATGTTGGAGAACCACCGTTTCTCGGGGGGTATTGTGCAGTTTACTGATCTTCGCAGTGCTAGCGTATTTGCCGAATATCAGTACCTGAAAAACCGGGTAGACTTTCAGTTCCGTTACGAACGCGATGGCATCTACCGCGAGGCAAATGACCGCAATATTCAGAAGTACACCAAAAACCGTTTTATGGTGGGGGCTGCAGTACCGTTTAATGTGTCTACCCGCTTAGAGATTAACCCCTTTATTGCCAATACGCACTACATTGATTTATCTACTACCCCCTCTCCTACTCCTCCCACCGCCGAAACTGAGAACACCACCTTTTTTGGTGGGATTAGATCCGGCTTGGTGTTCGATAACACACTTAACTATGGTTTAAATAAATACGAAGGCACCCGGGCGCGGGCTTTCTTCACCCACTACCAGGGGCTAAACGATGCCACTCGTAGCTTTAGTAACATTGAGGTAGATATTCGCCATTACCTTAAAATTCATCGTGAACTCACGCTAGTAGGACGGGTTTACTACGGAAATTTCTTTGGAGCGAATCCACAGTCTTACCTACTGGGCGGTATGCATAACTGGATATTCAACCGCACTGATAGCAATGGCGAGGAAAATGATCCCCTGGCCATGACACCGAACGTAGATAATAGCAACATCCTGTTTACTGAGTTTGTAGATTTACGGGGCTTTAACTACAATAAGTTTAACGGAACCGATGTCCTTACCTTCACGGCCGAGCTCCGCTTTCCGGTGATCCGCTACTTCTATCAGGGACCTATTGCCTCTAACTTTTTCCGAAACCTCGAGTTCATCGGCTTTTACGACATTGGATCAGCCTGGACTGGCCCTAGCCCCTTCCAGGAAGAAAACAGTATTAATACCGAGGTTATCGAAGACGGAGGCCCGTTCATTGCTGAAATTAAGAACTTCAAAGACCCTTGGTTGATGAGTTACGGAGCAGGTATTCGCACCGTGCTATTGGGGTATTACCTTAAATTTGACGTAGCCTATCCTATTGAAGACCGAATCGTTGCTGACGATCCTCGCTTCTATTTCACATTAGGGTACGATTTTTGACCACACCTACTTAAAAACACCATTAATTAATTTCAACCAAAAATTTTTTCCTATGAAACAGGTGTGTTTAGTACTTATTGCCGTAAGCCTATCTTTTGCTAGCTACGGCCAGTTCGCTACATTAGGCCCTAAAATTGGATTAAACCGCTCAACACTAACCGAAAGGGATGTCCAGGCAGTTGCTGGCGGCGAAGCTGCTGTTGGTTTTCACGCTGGCCTATTTGCTCGCTTTTCGGTATTGGGTTTTTATATACAACCCGAAGCAATGTTTACATCCAGCGGTGGTGAGATCGTCATCGATAGTGATGATGTTAACGCTAATGTTGATCAAATAAAAAGCTTGCGTTATAATAAAATTGACGTACCGGTGATGCTTGGTTTTAAGATTGGTCCATTACTGCGATTGAATGCTGGTCCTTCATTTAGTTTTCTGTTAAACTCTGATGTTCGTGACGGTAATGCCCAGCAAGAGATCGAAGAAAATTACAGTAACGCAACAGTAGGTTTTCAAGCAGGAATAGGAGTAGATATTTCTAAAATAAACTTTGACCTTCGCTACGAAAATAACCTGAGTGTACTAGGTGATGAAGTGAGCTTTGGTGGCCAGACTTTCAATACCGATTTGCGAAACCAGCTTTGGATACTGACGGTAGGCTACGAATTGTTTTAGATAATACTGTAATAGATAGTTACTCCGAACCGCCTAAGGCACAAGCTTTTGGCGGTTTTTTTATGCCTTAGCGGTTTTTAGTTGAGGCCTGGCGGCTATCATAAATACCAGTGCTAAGAATGATAACACGCTGGCTACTATAAATGCATAGGGCAAGCGCTCAAGCTGATTACCATACATCCATCCGGACGTTAAAGCCCCTAATCCAATGCCTATTTCCAGTGAAATATACATTGTAGCAATAGCTCGCCCCCGTCGCTGGGGATGGCTCAAATCAATAGTCCAGGCGTAAATGGTAGGAGTATTCATACCAACCGCCAACCCGAAGAATACGCCCGCTACTAACAGCCAGTATCCTGAAGGAGCGTAGCCGAGAAATAAACAGCCTATTACCAGAATAAATGCCGCCCACTTCAGCACAATCACCCGTCCGTAGCGGTCGGAAGCCTTACCAGCAAAGAAGCGTACTGCTACTGATGCAATTGTCATGTACATAAAGACCAGTCCCCGGTTTTCAATACCCATCGCGTCGCTTTGGTCGGGCAGTAGGGTAAGAGCAACTCCAAATGAGTAAGTGGTGAGCAACATCACTACGCAGGGCGCCCATACCCGAGGCTCGAACACCTCGCTCCAGTCAAGCCTCAGTAGTTTGAAGCGAAAAGGCTGACGATCAACTAATGTTTCGTGCATTCCTACCAAAATTAGTACCGAAAGAATGGCCGATGCCGAAGATGCGTAAAATGTCACTTGCAACGAATAAATGTTAGCCAGAGTGCTCCCGATAGCCGGACCACCCGCCATACCTAAGCTCCCGCACAATCCCAGTACCCCCATTGCTTCACCCCGGCGGTTGGCTGGAATCACATCAGCTACGTAAGCGGCCGTTCCGGTAGGCTTGAATCCGGTAGAAAGTCCATGGAAGAACCGTAGTGCCAGAAACCAGAAAACAGTAGTAGCAATTGGGTACAGAAAACCACAGATGAAGCAAATAACCGCCCCGAAGATCATAATTGGGATTCGCCCTACCGTATCGGCCAGCTTGCCACTAAACGGACGGGATAGGCCCGCGGTTAAGGTAAATAGGGCAATAATGAGTCCTTTGTATTCTCCTCCGCCCATCTGGTCCAGGTAAGCCGGAAGCTCTGGAATAATCATATTAAAGCTGGAGAAGAATAAAAACGAACTCAAACACAGCAGACCAAACTGAAAGGTATATATGGTTTGATTGGTTGCCATTGATATAGAGGTAAATAATACTGTACGATAATACAGACAAAGGTTTACAAAAAATGGGGAAATTGTGTAGAAACAGATATGAGGGAAACAATATCTAGCTCACTTACAGATGGTTACAAGGAGAAAATTTGATATTCATTTTTCGGGTGACCGACGGTTTTGAGCAAGTGGATCTGAAAAAAACCAAACAAGCACTGGAAGATACTGGGGCGAATTGGGTGGACAAGAAAGTAAGGTAGACCAAAGAATTGTTACCGGCCGTAATCAGGATTATATTCCGGCTTTTAGTGGGAAAATAATTCAAGACTTTGCAAAGTAGATTAAGCTGCTACCGCTTAATCGCACTGAGAACTCGCTTCGGTTGGTTTTTTACTGCTCCATTAAATACGCTTTGATGAATGCGTCGAGATCGCCATCTAATACGGCCTGCACATCGGAGGTTTCAGTACCGGTGCGCACATCTTTCACCAGTTTGTAGGGATGCAGTACGTAGTTGCGGATTTGTGAGCCAAAATCAATATTACTTTTATTGCTCTCAATTTCGTCACGCTCCTTATTACGCCGCTCAACCTCCTGCTGATACAATCGCGATTTTAGCAGTTGCATGGCCTTCTCTTTGTTTTGTAGCTGCGAGCGCTCCTGCTGACATTCTACTACGATTCCTGAAGGTGCGTGCCGAAGGCGAACCGCCGTTTCCACTTTGTTTACATTTTGCCCACCGGCTCCGCCCGAGCGATAGGTTTCCCAGGTAATATCTGCCGGATTAACTTCAATCTCAATCGAATCGTCGATTACCGGATACACGTAGGCCGAGGCGAAAGAAGTTTGCCGTTTTCCGTTCGCATTAAAGGGAGAAATCCGCACCAGTCGGTGTACTCCGTTTTCAGATTTCAGGTTGCCGTAAGCAAAATCACCACTGAACTCCAAAGTGACTGATTTAATACCGGCTGTATCACCAGGCTGAAAATCAACCTGCTTCACTCCGTAGCCGTTTTTCTCCCCCCACATAATGTACATTCGCATTAGAATCTAAGCCCAATCCTGGCTTTCGGTACCACCTGCTCCTGGATTAATCTGTAGCACCGCACTAAGCTGATCTTCTTCCCCACTCAGCATTTTCTTGAACTCCAAATCCTCGATAATCTTCTCCGCTTTTTTCCGCTCCTGCTCAATATCGGCTTCACTTACTTCGTCCATCTCGTAGAATTCGTAGAGTGTTTCCAGATCGTCGTAAGCGGTTTTAGCTTTTTCGTAGCTATCGGTCCAAATCTTCTTAGTCTGGATGCTTTTCATCAATTTTTCAGCCTCCTTCGGATCATTCCAGAAATCAGGTTGCAGCGTGAGTTTCTGCTCGTCGTCTATTTCGGCTTTCTTGTGGTCGTAGTCAAAGATACCCCCTCAAAGCCTCTACTCTGGCTTTCAATTCTTTCAACTGATCTGTAGTCATATTCTTAATAATGATTGAATGTTAGAACTTTAACGATTGAGTATTAGAAAGAGTGAATAAGCTTTTAAAACTCATTCCTTCATTCAATCATCCATTTATACTTTCATTACCCAACCGTGCGTGTCTTCGGTACGACCGTATTTGATGTCGTCTAGAGCTTTCAACACTTTGTTGGAGAATTCCCGATCTTCGATAGCTGGTAGCTCATAATCAATACCTTCGTTGGCAATGGTCCGGATGTGGGCTACCGTAGCGGCCGTACCCGCTCCGAAGGCTTCTTGTAGGCGGTTTTGCTCAATGGCTTGCACAATTTCACTTACTGAAACTTTTCGCACTTCGATTTTCATGCCCCAGTCTTTCGCCAAGGTTAAAATACTATCGCGGGTGATACCATCCAGAATAGTACCGCTGGTAGGCGGCGTGAGTAGCGTATCGTCAATTACCAGCATCAGATTCATCGTGCCGGCTTCTTCTATGTACTCATTGGTCTTAGCATCGGTCCACATAAGCTGGTCGTAGCCTTGCTGAGCCGCGAGTTGAGCGGGATAAAGCGACCCAGCGTAGTTTCCGGCAGTTTTGGCAAAGCCCGTTCCACCCTCAGCCGCTCGTACAAATTTTTTCTCTACTTTCACACGGACGGGTTTACTGTAATAGGCACCTACGGGTCCGGTGAAAATCATAAAACGATAAGTTTGCGAAGGGCGAACCCCGATATACTCGTCGGTAGCAATCATGAAGGGACGAATGTAGAGCGATGTACCAATCCGGTCGGGAATCCAGTCTTTATCCAGTTTGATCAACTCGCGCATACCACCCAAAAATATATCTTCAGGTATTTCGGGCATACACATCCGCACGGCTGATTTATTAAAACGAGCCGCATTACGATCAGGTCGGAAGATCAAAGCTTCACCAGCTTCATTTTTGTAGGCTTTTAGCCCTTCAAAAATTGACTGCCCGTAGTGCAGCACCGATGTAGCCGGACTCATAGTTAAGTTGGCAAAGGGTTCGATTCGTAAATCACTCCACTGCTGGCCGTCGTAGTCGGCAATAAAAATATGATCGGAATAGATTTTTCCGAACTGAATATCCTGAAAGTCAACCTGACTGATCTTGGATTGAGAAGTACGGGTTACTGAGATATCCAACGTCTGTATCATAGCACTGAAATTTATCGGGTAATAGGCAAAATTATCAATAATTCGTAGCGATTCCAATGAGAACTGCTAGGTATTCATCCAACGAATTTTCGGGGAAACGTGTTTTACTATTACTGCTTTTGTATCTTTTCTAAAAATTCAGATGTATGGCTTCTACTTTTCAGGCTAAAAAGCCTTCTAAGAAAAAAGAAATCTCCCGAGAGTTGATCTACGAAGAGATGGATGGCCAGCCCATTTACTACGCTGGCTACCGGGAAGTAATCAAAAATAAAAAAACGCTAGATGATATTATAGGAAGTAGTCATTTGCAAGTAGTTATCATAAACTTAGTACTTAAATACCTTTATAAGCACGTAGACGAAAGTGACTACGAGTTTTATACTAATGAGGCTGGATTACACCTTTCTAAAAGAAATAACCTAGCTGCTGACATAGCTATCTATCGCTCAGATCAAATAAAGGAGGTTACTCCTGCCGACAGATATCTCAATATCTCACCAGAAGTAGTCATTGAAGTAGATACCAAAGCAGATTTAACTGATTTAAAGTCAGAAGAGTACTTGCGAAAAAAAACCCAGAAACTGCTGGATTTCGGTGTAAAGAAAGTCATCTGGATACTATCAGCTTCTCAGTTAGTGATTATTGCCGAAAATGACAAAGACTGGCTAATGCGTGATTGGCACAAACCGTTTGATATTTTACCTGATCACTCCGTTAATCTAGGCGAAATGCTGAAGAAGAAAGGGGTTAAATAGCCTCATCAAGGGGTACTTCTTGTAAGATTTTTTCTACCCATAGCTGATACATTTTTCCGGAGGGATGTAGACCATCTTCGGCAATCAAATCTTCATCTTTGGCGGCTAGCTGAGAGATTGGGGTGATATTGCAGTAATGTACTCCGTACTCTTCTGCAATCTCTTGGTTTGTTTGATTATACTTTTCTATTTCTTGCTGAATTTTCGCTGGATTTTTGTCCTGAGCTTCTGGAGTTACACTATAGTCGGGAATGGATAGCACCAGTACGTGCTGTGCATCTGTCGTCTGAGAGATAGCAAACTTCAACAATTCAGTAAACTCTGCCGGGTACAGTGGAAAATCGAGGCCCTGGTACTGATTATTCACTCCAATCAGCAGCGAAACCCAAGTGTAAGTGAATGAGAATGTAGTTTTGGAAATAGCATCTAGCAGATCGCGGGTAGTCCAGCCAGTGGTGGCTAAGTACTGAGGGTTAGCAATACCAAGTCTACGTGTAAGCTGATGGGGCCAGCGCTGATGCAAGGGTACCGCTTCGCCAATGGTGTAGGAGTCCCCCAGGGCCAGCCAGGTTTTATTACCACGGCTGTTCATTGCAGTGTGGCTAACTCTTCCCGCAATTTTTTGGGTAAACTGGCTACAATCAAATCGTAGGAATGGTCGATCCACTCCATAATTAGTTTATCGCCGATGGTTCCATCCATCAAGATTGTATTCCAGTGCTTTTTATTCATATGGTAGCCCGGTTCCACCGCCGGATACTGTTCGCGCAGCTCAACCGCCCGCTCGGGGTCACATTTCAGATTGATGCTAGTAAACAGCGTAACGTCAGTGAGAGCAAACATCTTGTTCATTACTTTAAACACCAGTACCTCTTCATCGAACGGAAATGATTCGGTGACGCCTGGTTTGGTAAGACAATACTGACGGTAGGCTTCTATGTCCACTTACAAGACATTTTTAATCACTAAAAAGATAAGACCCAGCAGAAACATAATAATAGATATTTTATTAATCCCGTGCATCATCTTCAGATTAAAATTCGTCTTTCGGTTTGGGTCTTTTTTGCGGAAGAAATAGCCAAGCACCTCACCAAACGCAAAATAATCCTTCAGGCTATTCTGCTCTTTCTCTTCTTTTCTCTGGGTTGAATCGCTCATAAATTCGTGTAATCTAAATTTACTATCAAAAGTAACTGTATAGGCTTTTGGTTCAGAGATTTTGCAAGTTTATTAGGTGTTCAAAGTTACTAAACCTAGGTGAGCAACCGAATCTCAATCATATCTTCTTCCAGAATGTTCTTTTTTGCTATAATGTCCTGAAGCTGATCAATCGGCTCCAGATACCCCTTCATTTTCATATCCTGAAAAAGTACATTTTCCTCTTTACGCAATTCGGCCACCGTTTGCCAATGTAACAAAATGCAGGTCAGCCAAATTGTAATACTTACCCCAATAAGAGACACGAATAGCTTAAACCTAATGGGGCTCTCACTTTGCTTGAGCACTGTTTGAAACAACAAATATCCCGAAGTAGCAGCTACAGCAATAAGAATAATCAGTGGGAATGATTTATTCCTCATGAGAAATCAATATCGGGAAGCGTAGTAGGGATAGAGAAAGGCTGAACTAGCGCAAATCAGCTAAGGCTGAATATAACTGTTGAATATCCTGCTCACTATTATAAAAGTGAGGGCTAATTCGCAATCCGCGAGGGCGGGTAGAAGTAATGATATTTTGCGCTTTAAGCTGACCTTCGGCTTCTGCGGGAGCGTCCACCACAACAATGCTGGAGCTATTTTCATCTTCGTAATCGGAAATGAGCTTTATTTTGTCGGGAAGTGACTCCTGCAATTGGTGACGTAGTTGAATAACTTTTTCGAAAATAGCTTCAATGCCTATTTCTCTTATTTCACTCAAGGCTTGTTTTAGTGCAAACAGGCTGAAAAAATTGCAATGCCCCGCCTCTAAGGTATCAGGAGTAAATGGCATACGATTTACTTCCTGAAAAGATACTTTGCTACCCACTGTACCGAAGCCTAATACTTTCGGACTTAATTCAGCGTGCAGACTCTGGCAAATGTACAACAGCCCGTTGCCCAACCCGGCGGTAAGCCATTTGTAGCCGCTACCGATGAGTACGTCTACGGGTGTCTCTCGCAAATTGATAGGAATGACTCCTAATGATTGGGTTGCATCAACCACTAATTTAATATCATGCTCTTTACGAATAGCACTAAGTGCTGCTAGCGGCAGCCGAAAGCCGCTACTATACTGCACATGGCTTACCGCTAATACTTCAATATTATGCCTCCGGATATTGTCTTCAATAGCTTCCAGCGGAATACGACCATCGGCTAAGGCCGCCACTGTAAATACCTCGAACCCTAGCAGATGCCAGGGTAGCAATAGAGATGGGTAGTCATCGGCCACGACTAACACTCGGCGATGGTGCTGAAGTAGCTGAGCTATCTGATAAATACCTGACGTAAAATTATTAATTAGGGCAACTTCTGAGGCTGAAACTCCAATAAACTCTGCTCCTGCTTGGCGAATAGCACTGAGTTCATCAAACCAGGCATCCCGGCCAACACTTCCCTGTTGAGCGTATTGCTGTGTAGCCTGCTGAATTACGCGCTGCGTTTTGGTAGAGAGCAAACCACAGGCTGCCGTATTGAGGTAAGTATAGTTTTGAAGAGCAGGATATTTTTCTCTGAAATTCATGCGTAATCTTCGGTGGTAATAATCTGTTCATACAGTAGTTCGCGCATCACAATCTCGGTGAGTTCGCTCTTAAAAATAAACTCGTAGCGGATATCCATTACGTAGGCCTTTAAGCGCATCTTGAGAAAGGAGCGTCGGTCTTTCACTTCGTTAAAGAACAGCACCGTAATAGGTTTATTCAGATAGATATAGCGAGAAGTTTGAGCGGCTTCAGTAGCAATATGTCGCACTCGTTCGGTATCAATATCAATGGGTAGAAAAATCTCCGCTACTACCTGACAGTTGGGCTCACCCGCATTACTGTTAGACACCGACTGGTTCATTAGCTCTCCGTTGGGAATAGAGACCAATGAGTCGTCGGGAGTAACGATCCGGGTGGAGCGTAAGCCAATCTCTACCACCTCACCATAAAAAGACCCGATCTCTATTTTATCTCCCATCTTGAAGGGTTGGTCCAGTAGAATGACGATCCCTCCAAAAATATTTTTCAGAATATCCTGGGAGGCAAAGCCTACCGCTACCGCGATAGACGCGGTAAACGCCAATACGGTTTCTATGGGTGGCCGAATAATTCCGGCAATAATGATGTAAATAATAATGATCCAACCAACAATCCTAACTACCGGCACAAAACCTTTTACTGTAATTCTTCGCTCAGTGGTACTGCGCTCGGCTAGCAATCCTAACAAACGCGTTAAAAACCGGATAAGAAAGTAGCCCAAAATGGCTACAATGATACTCCAGATGATTTTTGCCAGCGAAATTCGGAATGGGGGCTTATCTAAACCTACTTCTTTAATCAGAGACTCATCTTGGGCACTAACCACCGTATCGGCCGAAGCGGTAACTAAAGAATCCTGAAGTTGCACCACCACGGTAATTGTATCTTGGGCGGAATCTACCGGTACGGAAACCGATTGTCCAGTAGCGTTTAGCGCCCAACTCAAACAAACGAAGATCAGCAAGAAACGCATTAGTGTACGAAGTTACGGGTTTGTAGTATGGCTACTACCTGCTGGTACAGTAGCGGATGAATACGATAAGCATTTTCCTGTTTAACCAGAAGTCCATCATCCAGCATTTGAATAAGTTGGAGGTTGCTTGCTGGTAAATCCTCTCCTTCTGCCTTTTTTCGCCCGGCTAACTCCTGAAACTGTTCAGCAGTGAGTCCATCATGCAACAGTAACGCGTGTAAGATTGCTATTTGCGGTACCGATAGTGACTTTAGAAATGAATAATCTAATGACTTCAGACTGCCGATAGTGATCTCACTTTCGGATACCTCCTGAGCCGAACGGAGCCAGTATAGCAGCGCAATAGCGAAATTACCCCGCGTAATTCGACTTAAATCTTCGAAGTACTCTTTCTTAAGGTAGGCTTGCTTCTCTTCTTCGCTCAGTTTAGTGAATTTTTTATCGTTGCTGGTGGCCGGATCGGAAGCGTAGCGCACATCGTAACCGCTCACGCGGTGACGCTTTAGAATAATTTCCTGTACCGTTTCAGCCGAAGCCGAAGGTAGCTCCACCGTGTACTCAAAATGATCGGAAATCTGCATGGTTTTATCCAGGTATTTCCAGGAAAACTGGGTACAAGAAGTTAACCAGAACACCTGCTGATGGGTGCGGGAGATCATTTCCATTAGCCACCGAAGGCACATAAACCCGCCTACTTTTCTCAGATAGAAATGCTCTAAATGTTCCAACACAAAGATATGCTTCGCCTCAGACTCACTCAGATACGTAACGATATTCTCTAAATTATGGAAGGGCGTTTCGGACGAAAGCTGTTCTTCGAAGTACTTTAGAAATTGAGCTTCCGTGTAAATCTGCTGATCAGCATTAGCCAGTATCACCGTGTAATCCTTTCGTTCAGCGCGGGGTATTCCTTCCAGGAAGAACCGAATCAGGGTGGTAAGGCCACAACCTTTCTGCCCAACTAGAACAGTGCTAGCGTAACGTCCGTGTTTCCAGTTTTCAAAAGCTTTTTGCAATTGGGCCATGGCCTCAGGGCGTTCCTGATAAAATATTGACTCTTTTAGCGGGGCTACACTAAACAACCGCTGATATACGTAAGGAAGACGATTAATAGCCGCATCAGTTTCGGCTAAGAAGTCTGAAATCTCGGTAGTTACTTCTGCCCCAGCCTCCAGGCCAATCTGCTTCTGATAAAACCCAATCTGGTGCGTAGCTTCGCGATACGTCTGCGTAGTATATCGCACTAAGCGGGGCAATGCTAGGCGAATATAACGGAAAGTTTTGCGCCGAAAAGCCTTCGTCTCTTCGGTAGCCTTGGCCCGGGCCAATCGGAATTTCAGCTCTAATGCATAGTGGTTGTCGGTAAGTTCAGTCAGTTGCCGAGCAAACGTCCGGATTGCCTCCTTCAAATCATCCTCCTGTTGCTTTAGCAGAGCTTGTAGCTGCTGGTGCAAACGCTCGGCATTGGTAAGTGCCCGTTTTAGTCCTTCTAACGCAACTTGCTGCGGCTCTTCGGCAGTAGTCGACTCCTGGCCGTACACTGAAATAGCTGAATCCAGGCTGAAGTATGAGATTTGACCGATCTCCTGTACTAACTTCTGAGTCTCATTTACTTTCGGGCGAGTTTGCTGCTGAACCGCTGCCAGGGCAGCCACAAACTGAGGTAACATTTCGTGCTCCGCCAGTTGCTGAGGCGAAACATAGGAAATATCGGACGGCTTAATGGGTTGATCGTAGTTATCGTTGGCTACTAGGCCCCGATGATCAGCAATCTGGTCCACGATAGCTTCACTTGCCTCTCTTAGTTTGGTGATAGAAAGCCCAAACCCCTGCTCGTGAATAGCTGAGCTAATCACCGGAATACTTTCGTTAATCAGTTGTTGGTCAATCGCCTTTCGTTCCTGTCGCAAAAGAGGTTTTAGCTCCTCCGGCGGGCAGTCATCAACCCGATCCAGCGATTCCTGAATCATTGCCGACATCCGGTCGGTTTGCGAGAAAATACGCTCGTGAAGACCACTTCGCTGTTCTTCACTCCACTGGAAGTAGGTCAGCCAGAGCGTGTCGTTCACCATATTCAGCTCCTGATCTAGTCGCCAGTCATCGTACAGGGCAAAAAGGGTGGCACTCCAGCCTAGTGACTTTCTTTGAAAAGAGGTGCGGTAGTGATCGGAGAGTCGCTGTAGGCGAGCGGTTCCAAACCGGGAGGCCGGGCGCTCCAGCGTTCCCGCCCGTTCGTAATCCTGCTCAAACAACTTTTTTTGCTGAGCGAAAATATCAGATATAGCGCGGGCCAGCCCCTCCCGATGTTCTTGCAAAAGCTGCTCTACCTCGGCAAACTTAGCCTCGTAAGTAGTCCACTCTTTCAACGGTTGGGCTTCTTCACTTTCACTATGAAGCTGCTGATGAATTGCCTGATACAATTGAGTTTGAATTTCCCAGACAGATTTGGCATTATTAGCTACCAAACGATAGGTCTCTTCCATCAGCGGTAGCAGCGCCTGAATGATGTTCTCCTGATAGTAGTAGCGTACTAGCCCCTGCAGAGGCACCGTATACTCCCACTCCCTAAGTGGATTTTCTTCCTTCTTTCGCCAACGACGAACTTTATTTCCCAATCGAGTAGGCCAGTGATAAATACTCCGGGTTTGCTTCTTACTGTATTTAATCAGTTTGATTTTCCACGGATCAGAACGCTGCACTGCAAACCGTTCATCAGATTGTGGCCGACGTTCCCCCAAGGTAATATCCTGAAAAAATTCCGTGAAGGAATCTTTGTAATCCGGAAACAGAGTATCAAATGCTGGACCTTCGGGTTGGGCGTAGCGCTCTCCCAACATCTGTAACAGCTTTTGGGAGTAGGGGTTACATACGGCGGCCTTGTTAGCCGGAGAAACGGCCTCAGTAAAATCCTGATAAAATTGCTCCGTTGCCGCTTTAGCACGTTGTACAAAGTCGGTTTCTTCGGCCAGCCAGCGCTTTAGGGGAGTTCGCAGTCGAACTCTCCCCAGTTTCGCTGCTGCCTGATGAATATCAGTGGTAGATGTGGTAGGTACGGACGTTGTCAGTGTGGATGTTTCCACTATTTAAAATGATAAGACGCTTTTTTAATGGCTTCGCGCATAGCTTCAGTGGCTTTTTCTACCCCTTGCCGAATATCGTAAAAAGCAGCAGTACTAGAGTGCTTAGCATCCTCCAGTGTTTTGTAAAACTTAGAGTCTTTACTCTTCAGATCGGATACCTCTCCATCTAGTTTTTCTTCCAGATCGACTCGCAGTTTTTTGGCCTGATCTTCCAGTTCTTTAATTTTCTCGTAGATGTCGCCTAGTGCTTCCCGGGCTTTACTTTCGAAGTTGTTGGGTTGTGTCATGTTCGTGTGGATTAATTTCCCTTAAATATTACTAAATTTTCACTGATTTCTCAATGACTTGGATATACGAATCTTTGATAAATAAAGTTGAGCGCTAATCCGGTAATTTAGGACCTTGGCCACTAATTTTTTCGCTCTTTCTTTAATGTATACCTCACCAAGCTTTACGGCTAAGGAATTATTCTTTAAAACAACCGAAAATTACTAATATCCTCTACAAAGCGGATTACGACTTTTGGATCAAGCAGGATAGTGAAGGCTACGCCAAATAAAGCTCCCCACAAGTGGGCGTCGTGGTTAATACGGTCGCGGGTTTGCTTGGAACGCTGAAAGGAATAAATAAGAAATAAAGCTCCCAGAATGAATCCCGGAATGGGTATCAGGGCGAAAATGTAGAGATTGTTGGTAGGGTCGTATAGAATAGAGCTAAATAATACAGCTGCTACTCCTCCCGAAGCTCCCAGTGAGTTATAGTTCGGATGATCTTTATGTTTCCTATAAGTGCTAATATCGGCCACTACAATTGCAACCAGATACATGGCCACGTACAGTACCCACCCTAGATCGCCAAAAATATAGCCATACACTTGCTCAATCATACCGCCAAAGAAGTAGAGGGTAAACATATTGAAGAACAGGTGGATGTAATCCTGGTGGATAAAGCCAGAAGTAATGAAGCGGTAGTATTCTCGCCGGTTGCGTACGGCGTAAGGATTAAACATCCAGCGTTGCAGCAGTTCAGGCCGGTTCCAGGCGTACAGGCTTATCGCCACCGTAATAATAATGAGTATAACTGTAACAGAAAGATTCATGAAGTTTGTATACGAAAGCCTGATTGTTTTAGATATTGGTGATTAGTCCACAGGTTATCAACCCTCTACCCCTCTTCCGTCACTATCCATTTTCAATTATCAACTTCCCACTAATATTACATTATTTCTCTCTTCGCATGAGCTGCTGGGTGAAATTTCGCAAGGCAGCTTTGCGTTCGTCGTCCACAGATAGTTGTTCCAGGGCCTGAAAACCTTGCTCAAAATAGGTGTTCATCTTTTCTTGAGTCTGCCCCGATATTTGCAACTTCTCGTACACTTCCTTCACGGCCTGCACTTTTTCTTCATTAGTAAAGTCGGTTTGCGCCAGCCAATATTGTAAAGTATCCGCTTCGGCCCCTTTAGCCTGTTCCAGGGCTTTAATCAGTAAAAATGTTTTTTTATTAGCAATAATGTCCCCTCCTACCTGCTTGCCAAATTTCCCCTGGTCGGCATACACATCCAACCAATCGTCCATTAGCTGAAATCCTACTCCCACCTTTTCGCCAAATTCATAGAGTTGCTCCTGACTCGTTTCGTCAGCATCAGCCAACATACCGCCTAGTTTCAAACTAAACCCCAGCAACACTGCCGTCTTCTGCCGGATCATAGCCAGGTACTCATCTTCACTTACTTTTGCCTCCGACTCGAAGTTCATGTCCCACTGTTGCCCTTCACATACTTCAGCAGCACACTGATTGAACGCTTTAATCACCGCGGCTAGCTGATTGGGTGGCACTTCCAGTAGCATCTCGTAAGCCCGCACCAGCATTACATCACCGGAGAGAATAGCAATGTTGGGGTTCCATTCAATATGCACGGTAGGCTTACCTCGGCGAAGCGGTGCCCGATCCATAATATCGTCGTGCATAAGCGTAAAGTTATGAAACACCTCTACGGCTAACGCTGGAGTAAGTACGGATTTATCCAGTTCATTATCGCGAAAAAGCCGATAAGCTAATAGTACCAGCAGCGGACGCAACCGCTTACCGCCTAGCGACAGAATGTAGCGAATGGGTTCGTACAATTCGTTAGGCTGCTGACCAAAAGAGTAATTATTTAGCTCCCGGTTTATCTGCTCCCGGTAGTCACTAACTGAGGCTTGCATAACTATTTTCAGCGGTTGAGAATTGTGCCTAGCGGTAAAGGTAACCATGCACCTCGGTTATCAATGCCTCCCAAAAATTTTTTTTCAATTTCTGGTGACAATTGTTTACCTGCTTTGAACTAAAGGTATAAAGCAGTACATTATTTCTTGAAAAAAACCAAACTACCCCCAGTATTATGAGACTCATCTATTCAATTTTCTCATTTTGCCTGCTCATTCTAGTTACTAGTGCATGCCAGGAAGAAAACCTTTCTAAAACCCATTACCAAAATCAGGCAGTTTCTCCAAAAAACCCATTCTCAGATAAAAATAAAACCATATCCCTCTTCGAATCAGGGCAGATTAATGATCATGTCAGTTTTCGCCGCCCTCGCTTTCCTCGCCCTCGCCCCTGCCCGGTTTTGGCTGGCTGCCAACTTCCCCGACCGGAGTTTTTCTTTTCGGTAGTAGAAGGCAAAATTCATAAAGTAGCAGTTAAGCTTTACACTACGGATGGTGAACTGTATGCCGCATCCGGCGAAGAATACGGCGGAAAAGTCACCTATCAGAAATCGGGCGCGCTGGCTTCACTAGCAGTTCTTGACGATCAGGCAGAAGCTGATCAACTAGCTTTAGGTGTTGAGATTACTTACGAAGTTGGTGGTGAGGTTATTTCCGAAGAATACTTCGACGAAGACTCTCCGGTCAATCTGGACGACTACACTGACATCGGTCAGGTAATGTACCGCTTTCCGCGTATCCCTCGGGTTCCCCGCCCTCGCCCTTGTCCGAGGCTGGCTGGTTGCCAGATGCCTGCCCCTGAGTTGCACATAATTGTACCTGACGGAATAGTTTTAGAGGTTGCTGCTCAGCTGTACACCGACCAAGGCGACTTGTACGCTTGCTCTAGTGAAGAATGCGAAGGCTCGGTAATCTACGAGGAAGAAGAAGCTTTGGCTACACTTAACGTAGTGAATCCGGAAATAGAAACAAAAAGTTTTAACTTAGTCCTTCAGATCACCTATGAGTTTGACGGAGAGATTATTTCGGAAGAGATTTATGACGAGAACATACCGATTAATATGGACTAATATTTCCCGGTGTCGCTTTATTATATTCAGCACTGCATACTTTCTAATAAGTATGCAGTGTTTTTTTACTGCTCAAGCTCAACCTTCCCCTGGCCAGGAAAGGGAGAAAATAGAAGCGACCATTTATGCTCTTTATGAGGATCTCTTTTATTCTCAACCTGATAGCACCTTTGAAATACTGGAAGAAGCCGCAAAGAGGGCGGAAAATGAACAGTTGTGGGATCTCCAAATAAGTGCTTTGCTACAGGCTGCCTGGTGTGCCGACTACCACACCCGTATCGATACTTTTCAGTACTACCTTAATCAAACCGAGCAACTAGTTCGTCTGCACGCCCCAGTATTAGATACGTTGGATCCATCAGGACTAATTAGCACTGATGTTGCCTACACCCGAGGTTCATTCTACTACAGTAGTGGCGATTTTTCATCGGCTATTACTGCATTCAGCAAGATTGTAGAGCCTCAGGCTTTATCCCAAGCTCCGGACTCATTGTTGGTCAATGACGTCTTTGTGTATCTAGGCAGTGCCTACTACCGCTTACAAAATTACCAGAAAGCTCTTGATCATTACCAGATTGCTAATCAGTGGCTCCCCACCACTAGCGAAGAATCAGGGTTTAACCATACTTACTATCTGGCCCTAAACGATTTGTACCAAGCTCAGTCGCATTACGCTTCGGCCAAATATAATAATCAGCCGGAAGCCTACGAGCAGGGGAAACAGCTCGCCTACAAAGCGCTTGATTACCTTCTTCCTCAAAGAAACAAGCCCCGCTTCCAAAACCCTATCCGATCGGGAGTTAATATGCTGGCTGGTATATTTCAGGATCAACAGCAGTACGATAGCGCTTTACATTACCTTTCCTTATCGCTCTCCCTTCAAAATGAAGAGAATACCATACTTATTGATACCTACAACAAACTAGGGACTATCTACACTCAAATGCGACGTTACGACCGGGCTTTAGATAGTTTTAACAAGAGTAAACAGCTAGCCAACCGCCTGCTTCCTACTAAACACTACCAACGGGCAACTGTCTACATGCTCACTGGTCAGGCCCAGGCTAATCAAGGTGAATGGAGTGCAGCACTGTTGGAATACCAAAAAGCCCTTGGCCAACTTATCATTGAATTCAACCCCTCAGCTAATTCTCTGGAAAATCCACCCTACCAGGATACTGGGGCAAAGAAGGAACTACTGGAGGTTCTTTCTTACAAAGCCGAAGCACTGTGGGGCCTATACCAGCAACAACCCGCTGATACAAAACCGCTCCTGAGTGCTTTGGAAATTTATCGGCAGATTGGGGTCATACTCGATGAAATGAGGGAAGGGTTTCCTTCCATTGAATACAAGCAATTTGTAGCTTCCCATTTTTTCGGGATATACGAACAGGCTATTCGGGTGGCGTATGAAATGCATCGTCGCCAACCGAAGGCTGCCGAACGCTACCTGACCGAAGCATTCTATTTCGCTGAAAAGAGCAAGAGTATACTGCTGCTGGAGGCTACCCAGGAAATACAAGCCCAGAACTTTGGCGGTGTACCAGCCTCCCTGCTGGAACGAGAGCGGGAATACACTCGCAAGCGGTCGCTACTGCAACAGCAGCTTAGCCAAGTAGCTGAACCTGACTCTGAACAGGCTAATAATCTTCGGCAGCAGTTACTGACTACTCACGATGCCCACCACACATTATTATTGCAGTTAGAGGAGGAATATCCGGCTTATTACGCATTACGTCACGATACTGAGGTAACTGCCCTCGCTGATATTCAGGCGAGCCTTCCAGAAGGTACGGTACTTCTGTCATACTTCTACGGCGACAGTACATTGTTTGCATTTGGAGTAAGTTCCGATAAGATCGTGCTCAACACTGTACCCGAACTAGACAACATACAACAAAGACTTATTCAATTGCTAAGCTTCACCAGCCAGTACGATTGGCTAACAGTAAAGGACGGATCCACCGCCAATCGCTGGGCTATCAATGGATACTATCTCTATCAGCAATTAGTTGGGGATGTGATAGACTCATTAGCGATGGATCCTAACAAGCTGGTTATCATTCCTGACGGGCAGTTAGGTTACCTTCCGTTTGACGTATTGCTGACCAACTCAGTTACTTCAGTGGCTCCTAACCAGTTCGCTGCTCTGCCTTACCTGCTAAAAAAATACCCTCTGCGCTACGAATATTCTGCTACGCTATACGCCCGCCAAAACCTATCCCAAACTGAGTTACCGGTTCGCTACGCATATACCGGATTCGCCCCGGAATACGAAGCTCCTCCCCTGCTAGCCGAAAATGAAATGACTCGCAGCTCCAATAGTACTGAGATATTTTCAAATTTGTTGTATAATAGAGATGAGGTGAAGCAGGTAGCTGAGTTGTTTGACAGTCGGGTATTTTTAGATGGGGAAGCTACCGAACAGGCGTTCCGGGAATTTGCTGAGGACAGTAGAACGCTTCATCTTTCCATGCACGCCTTTGCTCACGATGAAGACCCCATGTATTCGGGACTGGTGTTTTCTCAGCAAGCGGGGACTGAAGAAGATAATTTTCTGTATGCTTACGAGCTTTATAACATGCAGCTACGCGCTAACTTGGCAGTGCTTAGTGCCTGCGAGACCGGGATTGGCCAGTTGGCTAGAGGCGAAGGTATCATGAGCTTGGGGAGAGCATTTAAGTACTCCGGTTGTCCCAACGTAGCTATGAGTTTGTGGAAAGTGAATGATCGTACTGCTCAAAGTATTGTACAGGCCTTTTTTAAAAATTTGGCCGATGGTACGGATAAAGACAAAGCCCTGCAGCAAGCCAAACTGTCGTTCCTAAGCGAAGCCAAAGGACCATTAGCCCATCCCTATTACTGGGCATCGCTAGTACTCATTGGCGATGATCTTCCCCTTATTGATTCTTTAGGATCATTATCACCGATTCTTTTTATTGGATTAGGGTTACTGCTGAGCCTGATTGCTTTCTTTTTGATAAGGAAAAGAATCGCTCGCCCATCAAATTGATAAATCTCAGATTAGAACCCTGAACTGCCGAAAAAACAGAGTGAAACAACAATCAAAAGTTTGGTCCGATACGTTAGATGTAAATGCACAAGCACCACAAAGCTAAAATAGTCAACCGTAAGACATATTTTGTCTCAGTTTTTCACGTTACATTCTTCAGTTGGTCATATTATTGTACGAATTCTGGTGTTTCTGCTTTCACCAGTTAATCATAGCTTCATGAAGGGAGTTGCTCTGCGGCTGGGTTGGTTTATGCTGGCTTTGCTTTTTTTTCTATCTGACATACAGGCTCAACACGAGCAGTGCGGTACCGCACTGCTAAATAAGGGTAAGAATAAAGAAGGTTTTGAGCAGTGGATGGGTAACATTCGCCTTAAACAGCTTCTCACTCGCGGTGCCCGAATTACCGACGAACGAGATGAGCCTATTTACCGCATTCCGGTTGTAGTACATATAGTACACCGAGGTGAGCCTGAAGGAATAGGCAGCAATATTCCTTTTGAACAGATAGAGGATCAAATCCGAATCCTGAACGAAGATTTTCGCCGGCTCAATGCCGATACTACCGAAACACCCCTAGAATTTCAACCGGTAGCCGCTGATACCCGCATTGAGTTTGTGCTAGCCCGTCAGACACCCGATGGCTTTATTACCGACGGTGTAGTACGGGTAGAGGGTAATCGTGATGATTATGGTCTCTTTGATGCTGATATTCTCTCTGAATTCAGCCAGTGGGACCCCGAACTATATATGAACATTTGGGTAGCTCCACTCCGAGGCGGTCTGCTGGGCTACGCTCAGTTTCCAATCTCTAATCTAGATGGCCTACAAGGTGCACCAAATAATCCTGATACTGATGGTATTGTCGTTGATTATAATTTTTTTGGTAGTGTAGGCAATGTCGTGAACCGTTCGATAGGCCGCACTACGACTCACGAAGTAGGACACTATCTAGGGTTACGCCATACCTGGGGCGATGGTGATTGTAGTGCTGATGATTTTGTAGAAGACACTCCACCTCAAGAAGCTGATTACAGTGGGCTTTGCCCTAGTCATCCTCAGTCTGGTTGCAATTCATTAGATATGTTTCAAAATTACATGAACTATACTAATGACCGATGCATGAATATTTTTACACAAGGCCAAAAGCAACGAATGCGCATTGTGTTAGAAAATAGTCCCCGCCGCCGTACGCTACTCACCTCTCCCGGCTTAACTGAGCCAATTGTCCTGGACGATGATGCAGGAATCAGCAGTATTGTTAGCCCCCAAACCAGCGAATGAGACGGTGAGATTGTTCCCACCGTTGAAATCGTAAACACCGGTCTAGGACCACTTACCTCTTTCACTATTGCTCTGAATGTTCAGGGCAACTTTCAGGAAGAAGTTAGTTACAACACTAACTTAGCTCCCGGTGAAACTACCGTTGTTTCGCTTACTCCGGTTGCGCTGCAAGGAAACCAGTCTAACACCCGCTATGATTTTACTTTCTTCGTGACCGAGGCCAATGGGGCAGCCGACGAAAACCCTACGAACAATGTGAGTTCAGTAGACTTTATTATTCCCCAACGGACCACACTACCTGTTGTAGACGATTTTGAACAGTTCACGGAGAATTCATTACTCAATATTGGATATATCAGCAACCCCGATGGTATTACCACTTGGGAAGTCACAAATGCTCCGGGCTTTTCCGGTGCTGGCAATAATGCGCTGTGGATGAACTTCTTCGATTACGAAGCTGGCATCGGTCAGCAAGATATTCTATATACCCCAGTATTTGATTTGATAAATGTACGTGACGCTACTGTTTCCTTCCGCTACGCCTACGCTCCCTACCAGGATGAAAATGGTAACCTGAACGATGACGGTTTGACGGTGGCTTTATCCACTGACTGTGGGGCTAGTTTTGATACGGTGCTGTTTGAAGCATTCGGAGAAGATTTAGCCACGGCAACCCCTACCGGCTCATCTTTTACCCCTTCCTCCCGGATTGAGTGGCGGCAACTTACGTTCTCATTAGATGACTACATTGGGAATGAGAATGTGCAATTGGCATTCATCGGTCACAACGATTATGGCAACAACCTCTATCTCGACGATATTGCCGCTGAGGCTGCGCCCATCCGAGAGGTTGATTTGGCTATTCAGCGGGTTGAATCACCTTCGTACCTCTCGTGCGAGACATCGCCCGTTCCGCAGGTAGTCATCAAGAATGTGGGGAGTTCCCTAATAACTTCATTCGATGTAGTATACCAGTTCGACAACCAACCACCTACTGAGTTTTTGTACGATGCTTCTCCGCTGAATCCAGAAGAAGAGGTTGTATTAGAGTTTGAGCAACCTGATCTGACGGTTGGCTTACATAGCTTCTCAGTACGGATTACTAACCCTAACCTTCGCCTCGATGATGCTCCGGATGATAATTACGAACGAATCAATTTTTTAGTAGACGACAAACGGGATATCATTCCATTGATAAATGAGTTTCAGGAGTACGAAGTGCCAGATGTATTACAAGGCGAGTTTTTGGAGCTTTCCGAAGCCTGGCAGGTGGTAAACCCCGATAGCAGCATTACCTGGGAAACCACCGAAGCTGCCGGAAATGGGTTCAATAATCTGGCCGTGGGCATTCGAAATAATCAGTACCCCGAAGTTGGAGCAAAAGACCGGCTAGTCAGTCCTTCGTTAGATTTTACGAATACTTTCGAGGCTAGTATGTTCTTTGAAGTCTCTTACGCTCAGTTTAGTGAAAACTACGTAGACACCCTGAACATTCTGGTTTCTACCGATTGCGGCACCACCTACGAGTTAGTATCTCAGCTCGAGGGCGTCACGTTATCTGCCGGACTCACCTCCGACTCAGAGTGGGTTCCTCAGCAGGCGAGCGACTGGCATCAAGTATTTGTGGATTTAAGCCGGTTTGCAGGCGAACCCGATGTGCGGGTAGCTTTTGAATCGGTAAACGGCTACGGGAACAATATCTATGTAGATGATGTGGAGTTCTTCTTATCCAACGATGAGGCACCGGTACAAACCAACGAGAACTCATATAAGCTATTCCCTAACCCTACGCCCGACGTGTTAAACGCAGTATTCAATCTGCGAAGCCGTGAAACGATACAGGCTGCCATTTACAATACCCAAGGACAAGTTGTATGGGAAAACACTTTTCCTAATACCTTAAACCAGACATTTGATATTGACCTAGCCGTTTTCCCAAGTGGGGTCTATATTTTCCGAGTATTTAGCGCCACGGTAACCGATAGTAAGCGGTTCATACTCCAGTAGATCAGCCACATATTTTTGATAAATTCATCATAGGTCGGATGCTTACTACCAGGGTTCCAATGGCAACACTCTGATTGTAATCTCGTTAAGCCAGTTACAACCAGCCCAAGCAATTAATCGCATAAAGAATAGCTTTCGTAAAGAACAATTTGGGTAAGCTATATCATTTGCGTTTTTATAATTTTTGCAAAATCAATAATTTTGTAGGTCGTTAATTTTTTATATTCATTTTTATACGGTTATTTCTTTAAATAAATGCATCAATATTGTACGTACTAGAAACTAAAATTAATACCCAATCCGCCAAATTTCAGGAACAACAGCAAGCCTATCAGGAATTGATGGATGAATATGGGGGCAACTTGCGTCGAGCGCTTCAGGGCGGCAGCGAAAAGGCTCGGGCTAAACACCAGGAGCGAGGCAAGCTGCTGGCCCGCGACCGAATTAATCTGCTGGTAGACCCCAACACCCCATTTCTGGAGCTTTCTCCGTTGGCGGCTCACGGTATGTACGATGATCAGTTTCCTTCCGCTGGAGTAGTTTCGGGTATCGGAATCATTCACGGTAAAGAGGCGATTATTTCCGCCAATGATGCTACCGTAAAGGGTGGTACCTACGTGGCTGAATCCATCAAGAAGCATTTGCGGGCTCAGGAGATCGCTATGGAAAACCGTTTACCCTGCGTTTATCTGGTGGACTCGGGCGGGGTATTTTTACCGGAGCAGGCGAATGTTTTCCCCGACCGTTTTGATTTTGGCCGATTCTTCTATAACCAAGCTAATCTATCGGCCCAGGGCATTCCGCAGATTGCCGTGGTAATGGGTTCCAGCACGGCCGGGGGAGCCTACGTACCGGCTATGAGCGATGAGGTAATTATCGTTAAAAATCAGGGAACCATCTTTTTAGGTGGTCCTCCACTAGTGAAAGCCGCTACTGGCGAGGAGGTTACTCCCGAAGAACTCGGCGGAGCCGATGTACATACTTCCATTTCCGGAGTGGCCGATCATATGGCCGAAAATGATCGTCACGCTCTGCAGATCTGCCGAAGTATTTTTGAAACGCTACCTCAGCAGGAACGACAAGTGCTGGAGCGCTACCCCACCGAAGCCCCGCTGTATGACCCGCAGGAACTCTACGGCATTGCTCCCATCAACTTTAAGAAGCCAGTAGATTCGCGAGAAATTATTATGCGGCTGGTAGATGGTAGTAAGTTCCACGAGTTTAAGGCTCGCTACGGCACTACACTAGTTGCTGGTTTTGCCCGAATCCACGGCTATCCGGTAGGAATTATTGCTAACAACGGTATTATCTTTTCCGATACTTCGCTGAAGGGAACCCACTTTATTGAACTTTGCTGCCACCGCAAAATCCCGATTCTGTTCTTGCAGAACATCACTGGTTTTATGGTGGGGAAAGAATACGAGCGCAACGGAATTGCCCGTGATGGATCTAAAATGGTGCACGCCGTAGCCACGGCCAACGTGCCTAAGTTTACGGTAGTGTTTGGCGGTTCGTTCGGGGCGGGCAACTACGCTATGGCCGGTCGGGCCTACGATCCCCGTCTGCTGTTTATGTGGCCTAATGCCCGCATTTCCGTAATGGGAGGAGAGCAGGCTGCCAACGTATTACTCACGGTGAAGGAAACTCAGCTAAAAACCCAAGGGAAGGACATTCCGACCGAGGAGTTTGAGCAGTTAAAAGCGGAAATTATGGGCAAATACGAGCAAGAGGGTTCGCCCTACTACAGCACCGCCCGCCTGTGGGACGATGGCATCATTGATCCACTAGATACGCGCAGCATTATAGCGATGGGTATTGCCGCTTCGCTCAACCGTAAGTACCCCGACCCTAAACCAGGCATCTATCGTATGTAACAGTCAGCGGATAATTGAAAATGGAAAGGCTGAGGAAGGTAAAGGGTCCAGGGTTGAAGGTAAAAGGAATAATGACTGTGGACTGTAAACCAATAACAATCGAGTAATTGAACTATCGAACCATCGAATCATAATTAACCCATGCATCAGTACGAAACTATAGAATTAGAAGTCAGTAACGGGATTGCAACACTCTGGCTTAACCGACCCGACGTGCGCAATGCTTTTAACGATTATATGATCACCGAAATTATGGACTGTCTTCAGTCCATAGAACATGATTCTAACATTACGGCGCTGGTACTGCGGGGAAAAGGCAAAGCTTTCTGTGCCGGCGCCGACATCAACTGGATGAAGAGTTTTTCCAAATTGTCTCACCAAGAAGACTTTCAGGAGAATATGCATTTGGCGCGCTGCTTCTACATGATCTATACTTTTTCCAAGCCTACCGTAGCCGTAGTACACGGAGCAGCGTTCGGTGGGGCCAATGGGCTACTGGCTGCCTGCGACATAGCCTACTGTTTGGCAGATACTACTTTCGCTTTTAGTGAAGTGAAAATCGGGATTATTCCAGCTACTATTTCACCCTACATCATCAAACGAATGGGAGAGTTTAACTCCCGGGAGCTCATGCTCACCGGCAAACGCTTCGGTGGGGAAGAAGCCGCTCGTAAAGGGCTAGTAAACTCGGTTTTTTCTTCTCAGCAAACTTTAGATGAGTACGTACAACAAACTGTTCGTGAACTGAAAACTAGTGCTCCAGGGGCTATGACCAGTTGCAAGGAATTGATCTTCACGATTACCAAGAGCAACAATTTCAATGAAACCATTGATTATACTGCCCGCATGATTGCCGATGCCCGTGCTTCCGAAGAGGGTCAGGAGGGCATGAGTGCTTTCCTGGAAAAGCGCAAGCCTAACTGGGTTTCTAACGCTCAACCGTCAAAGGACCATGTTTAATAAGTTACTCATTGCTAATCGCGGCGAAATCGCCGTCAGAGTTATTCGTTCGGCTCAATCTATGGGTATTACCACCGTAGCCATTTACGCCGAGGCCGACCGGGGTACACTGCATACTACCTTAGCCGATGAGGCATACGAATTAGAAGGAGATGATATTGGGACCACTTATCTCAATATTAAGCAGATCATCGGTATTGCCCAACAAAGCGGGGTCGATGCGATTCATCCCGGCTACGGATTCCTATCCGAAAACTCAGCCTTTATCCAAGCTTGCGAAGCCGCTGGTATTACCTTTGTAGGCCCTAGCGAAGAAGCCATCCGCATGATGGGTAATAAAATGGAGGCCCGAACCTTTGCCAAAAAGCTGGGTGTACCCGTTCCGGAAGGAATCACCGGTACACAGGAAGAAATTCTCGCCCAACAAGACACGCTTCCCTACCCTATTCTGGCGAAAGCGGCCTCGGGCGGCGGGGGTAAAGGCATGCGTATTGTCCGCTCCGCATCAGAGCTCAAAGAAGCCCTAATCGCTACGAGCCGGGAAGCACAAGCTTACTTCGGCGATGCAGCGGTGTACGTAGAAAAATATCTGGAAGAACCCCGCCATATTGAGTTTCAGCTTTTAGGCGCCCAGCACGGAAATCTACTACACCTGTATGAGCGGGAATGTTCGTTGCAGCGGCGGTACCAGAAAATTATCGAAGAAGCTCCCTCCCCTACGCTCACTCCTGAACTACGGGCTAAAATGGCCGAAGCCGCTCTTACCCTGGGTCGGGAGATTAACTACTACAATGCCGGAACGGTAGAGTTTCTGGTAGATCGCCACCAACATTTCTATTTTCTGGAAATGAACACCCGAGTGCAGGTAGAGCATCCGGTTACTGAAATGACTACGGGAATCGATATTGTTGCTGAGCAGTTAAGGGTAGCAGCTGGAGAACATTTATCATTTACGCAGGATGAGCTACAGCAGCGAGGTCACGCTATTGAATGTCGGGTTTATGCCGAAGATCCCAAGCACAACTTTCTTCCTTCCCCAGGGGATATTACTTATTATCATCCACCTCGGGCGGTTCGTCTGGATACTGCTATCACCGGACCCAATACCATTGAGAGTCAGTACGACCCAATGATCAGTAAGATGATTGCCTACGGTCAGTCTCGAGAAGAAAGTATTCAGAAGTCTATTAACGCGCTGGAGCAGTATGCCATCCACGGTATTGAAACCAATATCGCTTACCTAAGAGCTTTGCTGCGCTTAGAGGATTTTGTTCAGAACAAAATATCTACCAAATACTGTGATCAGCAAACTCCTGAAATTATTGCGGGTATGGATCAGGAAAAACAAGGCATCAACAAGCTACCCCTAGCAATTGGCGGTTTGCTGTACAATTTGCGTACCCTGCAAACGCTACCGCAGGATAGTCTGTGGGCAGAGATTGGCTTCTGGCGGCAGATTCCCACTGTTACTATCCGTCTGGATGAGGAAGAACTCACCCTGGAGATTAAACTAATTGGCTCTACCTATCAGATTCGTCACGACGATACCATTTACCGTATTCACGGTATTTCAGTGGAGAATGGAGTAGTGAGTTTTACGATGGATGAGCAAGCTTACACCTGCTACGTATCGGCGCAGGATGATTTAAGTCAGACAATCTCCTGGAAGACCTATCAATTTCACTGGCAACGAAACGATCTGATGGCCGAGGGACGTTTTGTAAGTGAGGATGCTGATGGTGCTGCTTCTGATGACCGTATCAGTTCGCCTATGCCCGGTAAAGTGATTCAACTCAACGTGAAGGCCGGCGATCAGGTACAGCGAGGAGATACCCTGCTGATTGTGGAGGCCATGAAAATGGAAAACCAGATTGTGGCCCCTCACGATGCCCAAGTTAGTGAAGTTCTTGTAGAACTTAATGAACGAGTAGATAGAGATAAGATTTTGATAACGTTAGAATAGATGTGTTCAAGCGACCGTCGCACGGTGTTTTTGTGTTCAGGCCGCCGCCGCGCGGTGTTCAAGTAAATACTGACTTGTTAAATGTCTTTTCTCGGGACATGAACACCTGAACACACGAATACATGAACACATTCAGAGAGAAATTAACCCAGAATTATGTATACGAACGAACAACACGATTTAATTCGCCAGAGTGTGCGCGATTTCGCGGTGCAGGATATTAAACCCGTTGCTCGCGAACTTGACAAGAAAGAAATGTTCTCCTATGAGCTTACCAAGAAGATGGGCGAACTAGGCCTCTTCGGAATGATGATTCCCGAAGAATACGGTGGGCAGGGTATGGATTACCTTTCCTACATTATTGCGGTGGAAGAACTAGCCCGGGTAGACAGCTCTCAGGCCGCTACGCTAGCCGCTCACAACTCCTTGGGCATCGGCCCGCTGTATAACTTCGGCACCGAAGAACAAAAGAAAAAATACCTACCCAAGCTCTGTACCGGTGAAGCCCTGTGGGCATTCGGCTTAACCGAAGCCGAAGCGGGTTCCGATTCTCGGGGTACTAAAACCACCGCAAAACTGGAGGGTGGTCAGTGGACGATCAACGGTTCCAAGATCTTCATTACCAACGGAGCTACTGATATCACCATCGGTGCCACGGTGCAGGCCGTCACCGGCGATCAGGACGGTAAGAAGGAATACTCGACTATTATTGTGGAAAGCAGCACTCCGGGGTTTGATGCTATCGCTATGCACGACAAGCTGTGCTGGCGCGCCAGCAACACCTCTCAGCTGTTCTTCGACAACTGTAAAGTACCGGAAACTAACCTGCTGGGCGAACGGGGCTTGGGTTCTAAAATTATGCTGAAAACACTCGACAGCGGCCGCCTGTCCATCGCAGCCATGGGGTTAGGTCTGGCTCAGGGAGCCTTCGAGATGGCACTGCGCTACGCCAAAGAACGTGAGCAGTTCGGCAAACCGCTTACCCAGTTTCAGGCCATCTCGTTTAAACTAGCGGATATGGCTACCAAGATTGAACTAGCCCGCAACCTACTGTACAAAGCCTGCTGGCTGAAAGATAATCACAAGCCATTTGGCAAAGAAGCCGCAATGGCCAAATTATACTGCTCCGAGATGGCTAAGGAAGTAGCTGATGATGCCGTACAGATTCACGGGGGCTACGGCCTGATGGGAGAGTACGATATTGAGCGCTTCTACCGCGACCAGCGTCTTCTCCAAATTGGTGAAGGCACTTCTGAGATACAACGGGTGGTAATTTCTCGTTACGTCATAAACGAATAAATTATTCTAATGGAGAAAATTATTCTAAAAGGACCTGAAATACATCTTTCAGATGATGAGTTCTTTTCCTTTTGTCAGCACAATGCTGATTTAACTATCGAGCGAAGGGCTAACAAAGAAATTATTATTATGTCTCCAACCGGATCACTTACTGGCTTTTATAATACCAAAATCGTTGTCCAATTAGAACTATGGAACGAAAAGCACCAACAAGGTTTGGTATTTGACTCTTCGGCCGGCTTTACTCTTCCAGACGGGTCGGTAAAGTCAGCCGATGCTTCTTGGCTCTCTCTAGATCAATGGAAAAAACTATCTTCTACCGAACAAGAAAAATTTGCTCCTGTATGTCCCGAATTTGTAGTAGAGCTTAAATCTAAAAGCGATTCATTACCGGAACTAAAAACCAAAATGGAAGAGTGGTTGGCGAATGGGGTTCAACTGGGCTGGCTCATTGACCCCGGGCAAGAAACTGTATACGTGTATCGACCGGACCATGAGGTAAGTAAAGTTACCGGCTTTGAGCAAACTATATCCGGCGACCCGGTGCTAGCGAGTTTCCAATTAAATCTGGCCAAACTACGACATCCTTAAATTCATGGTAAAAATCACCGAGTGCCCTCGCGACGCTATGCAGGGAATTCAGCCTTTCATACCCACCGAAGATAAAGTACGTTACATCAACGCTATACTGGATGTGGGTTTTGACACCGTTGATTTTGGCAGTTTTGTGTCGCCCAAGGCTATTCCCCAAATGCGGGATACGGCTGAGGTGCTGCGACAGCTCAACGTAGATAGCTCATCGTCAAAGTTGCTGGCAATCATTGGCAACCAGCGGGGCGCACAAGACGCGGTGCAGTACGATGAGATCACCTATCTGGGTTTCCCTTTTTCAATTTCTCCTACCTTCCTTCAACGTAACATCAATTCTACAGTAGAGCGCTCTTTTGCTTTGGTACAGGAACTACTTAGCATCTGCCAACAACACGATAAGCAACTGGTCACCTATATTTCTATGGCCTTCGGCAACCCTTACGGAGACGGTTGGGACACCGAACTGTTACTGCACTGGATTGATCAACTGCACCTGGCGGGCGTCCGCCGCATTACGCTAGCCGATACGGTAGGCATCGGGAAAGCTGAGCATATTGGCACCACACTATCTATAGCGATACCGGCCTATCAGGAAGTAACTTTCGGGCTGCACCTGCACACTACCGCCGCCGACTGGCAAGAGAAAATAGATACTGCCTACCAAGCTGGTTGTTTACACTACGATGGTGTACTAAGCGGGCTGGGTGGATGCCCTATGGCCGGCCCTGATTTGGTAGGAAATATTCATACCCGTAATCTGCTAAATTACTTTAGTAAGAAGGATGCCTTAGGGGAGCTAAATCAGAATGCTTTTGCGCAGGCGGAGAAGGTTGCGGCTGAAATTATCCCGTAGCCGGACTCAGCTCGCGGTTTCTTTGCTGTAAATAGCGGCGGAACATTACATATTTTACGGCAACAAATATGTCTAGCCTTATTTTTGCGTTTTATGTTTAGTCAAAAGCAGTAATTTTGGCTCAAACTATTAACCATGAAGAAAAACATTGCGGTAGTTGCCGGAGGTAGTTCCAGCGAGTACGTAATTTCTATGAAGAGCGCAGCGCTCATTCTCGATTGTATCGATACTGAGCGTTTCAATCCATATCTGGTAATCGTTGAAAAAGGCGGGTGGTACGCTAAGCTGCCTGACCAAGACTGCCCAGTTAACCGCGATGATTTTTCAGTAGAGCACGAAGGCCAGAAGGTTCGTTTCGACTACGTGTACAACATCATTCACGGTACGCCGGGAGAAGACGGAAAGATTCAGGGGTACTTCGATTTGCTTAATATCCCCTATACTGGCTGCGGTGTACTAGCTGGTTCCATTACATTTAATAAAAGTGTGTGCAAACAATTAGTTCGGAGTCATGGTATCACCACTCCCCAATCTGTGGTACTGCGGCAACAACAACCTTATTCGGTTGAGCAACTTACCCTAGAATTAAGCTTCCCCTGTTTTGTAAAGCCCAATAACGGCGGTTCAAGTTTTGGAGCGAGTAAGGTAGATCAAGCCTCAAATTTAGGCGAAGCCATCCGTAAAGCCTTTGAACACGATCGTGAAGTGCTGATTGAAGAATATATCTCCGGACGCGAGCTTACCTGCGGAGTATACCTGGAAGATGGTATGGCACGCGCTTTGCCCATTACCGAAATAGTGACAGAGAACGCGTTTTTTGACTTCCAGGCTAAATACGAAGGAGCTTCGGAGGAAATTACCCCGGCCCGGGTTGACGAAGAAACCACTGAACGTTGTCAGCGGCTCACCGAACGCATCTACACGGTGCTTGGCTGTCGCGGACTCGCTCGGATTGATTACATTTTGCGGGATGGTGAGTTGTATTTCATTGAGGCGAATACGACGCCTGGTTGCTCACCGGAAAGTATTATTCCGCAGCAAATTCGCGCGGCTGGATTGGATATTAAAAAAATTATTAACGACCAATTATTGGTATAATACTCAAACCACAAATAATTTATGAAACTGTTCACAGTTCGTTCGTGGCAAGGATTGCTCATCCATCTGGGCATCATGGCAGGGCTGACCGTAGCCGCTGCGCTAATTTTTTTCAATGTGTATTTACCTTTCACCACTAATCACGGAGAAACCGTAACAGTACCCGACCTGGAGGGATTGCACGAAGAAGAGATTACCGAATTTCTATCTAAGCGAAACCTGAAGTACGAAGTAACCACCGATTCCGGCTTTACTCAGGAATATCAGCCGCTTACGGTACTAACTCAATACCCATTGCCCGGTTCCAAGGTGAAGGAAAATCGCAAAATCTTTCTAACGCTGAATGCTGTTAATCCGCCTCAGGTAAAAATGCCCCAGCTCATTGATGGGTCTATCAAAAATGCCGCTTTGCTTTTGGAAAGTTACGGGTTAGAGATAGGTCAGATTAAGTACGTACCCGATCTGGCGCAAAACGCAGTATTGGAACAAAATCACGAAGGCGAGCCTATTGAAGCCGGCACGTTTATTCCTAAAGGCGCTCTAATTGATCTAGTAGTTGGAGACGGATTGGGCAATACCACTTTAGAGGTTCCTGAGCTGGACGGTCTGGTTTTAGACGAAGCTGAAGTGGTTATTTTAGGTTCTGGTCTGAAGATTGGTAACATTCTTTTCCGCGATCCCTCGCTGGCAGATCGTGATCCTAAAGACGAGATGCAGCAGGCAGAAGACCGATTAGTTATTGTAAAACAAAGTCCCGCTTCCGGTAAGCGAATCCGTATTGGTGAAGAGATTGATATCTGGCTTGATCGCCAGGGGGAGCAGAAAGATAGTATTCTGGATGAGGAAGGAGCCGAGTCGGAAGAGCCGCTTCCGCAAGCGGCAATAAATGAGTAATGAGTTCTACCCTAACCTACTAGCAAATTCTTTTGAATCGCGCCGTTTCGTTTTTACTAGTTGCTTTCACTGTCTTTAGCTGGTTGCCGGTTCAGGCCCAACAGCCAGATATTCGTCTGGTACCTTTGTCTTCGTTGCCTACTTCTGATCAAGCTCGATTTCAGCGTACGGAAGCCCTAGATACCGTACTTAACCTTCCTTTCTGGGACGATTTCTCCCAGCCGATTATCACCGAGCTGGGTTTTCCCATTCCGGATACGCTGAAGTGGCTACCGAGTAGTCTGAATACTCGCATTAACTCAGGCTTACCAATTATTCCCCCTACAGTGGGGGTAGCCTCGTTCGACGGAATACAATTGGACGGCATTCCTTACAGTACTGGAGAAGTGGACGATGCCAGCGATAGCCTAGTTTCCCGCCCTATCAACATGGCAGTAGTTCCAGAAGCCAATCGAAATTCAGTATACTTCAGTTTTTACTGGCAACGACAGGGCAACGGGGAGTTTCCCGATGCTGGTGATTCGCTTCGGCTTCAGTTTCTAACCAGTGAAAATGAATGGAATACGGTATGGCTGCGGGATGGAGGTGATTCTTTAGCTACTGAAGAATTTGTACAAGAAATTTTCCCGATATTTAATACAGCCTACTTCCATGAACGCTTTCAGTTTCGGTTTCAGGCCTACAGCCGGCTCACGGGTGCCTATGATACCTGGAATATAGATTACGTTTATTTGAATCAGAATCGGTCTGAATCTAATACAGCTTATCTTGATCGGGCCCTTACTCGCCCTCCCAGTTCGTTATTTGAAGGATACACCGCCGTTCCAATTGAACAATTTCGCACTGATCCTGATCGCTACTTAGGTATTACCTCCGTAGAGTTTTTCAATCTGAACGTGCAACTTCAGCCAGTGCGATATTCAGCGATAGTGCGAGATGCGGCTACTAACCAGGAAGTCGTGCTCAACGATTCTACGGCGGTTAGTCCGGTGCCAATAGGTCTAGAGCGACGTACCATTTCGGCTAATCCCTTAGATGTAAGCCAGCTCGACCTCAGTGCCGATTCGCTTTACCTGGAAACTGAATTTTCCATTATTGCCGGTGATACTATTTTTGACGAAACTATTGATTACCGGGTAAATGACACTACCCGAGCAGTTTTTGTGTTAGATGAATGGTTTGCTTACGACGACGGCGATGCCGAATTTGGCGTAGAAGTCAATCAGCAGGGAGGTAAAGTGGCTTATCAGTTTGTTGCCCCCGAACCTGCCCTACTTACCCATATTGACATTCATTTCCCCCCTCTTAACCAAAATCAGCGAGTACCCATTCAACTTATCGTCTGGCGGCAGTTAGCTGATACTCTTGGAGAAGAGATTATACTGAGAGAAGTAAACGTATCCACTATTCCCGGAGCAACGTACAATGAATTTACTTCTTACGAGTTGCTGGTTGATAATGTCCCCTTCTACGTAGACGTACAGGATACTTTTTATATTGGCTATGAGCAGCAAAGCGATCAGTTTGTGGCAGTAGGCTTTGATAAAAATACGGATGCCAGTGATAAGACTTTCTTCAATATAGACGGCACCTGGACACAGAACCCTGATTTACGAGGTAGCCTTATGATCCGACCTCGCTTTGACCGCGATCAGGCTGACTTTCTCACTCCGGTGCCCACTGTCCCTACTGAAAAATCAAACGAACTCAAAATTTATCCTAATCCTACCAATGGATTGGTTTGGGTAGAGGGTCAATGCGATCAGTTAGTGGTACTAGACCTTTACGGGCAACAGCTATTGGAACAACAAAACATTAACGGTAAATCTTCATTAGATTTATCTGCCTTTCCTCCTGGTCTGTACATTATTAAAACCAATAAAAAAGGGAGCGTAAGCTCCCATAAGATTCTACTTCGCTAACAGCGTATTTAGCTGGACTCTTAAGCGACACCAACCATTGATTCAACCAACTCAAGCTGATAATTATCTTGCGTTTGCAGGTACCCTACCCGAGGGGTGAGTTTGGCTCCGTATTTCTTCTTTTCTTGCCCAGCAGTTAAACCTAAGTAAATATTTTGCTTTTCTAATTCGCGAGCCCTCATAGTAGCATGAAATATGATTTGTTTATATATTTTATACTTTCGAGAATAATTGTAGTCCATACCCAAAAGCACGGCGCAATAGTTTTCCTTCGTCTTATAGGTGAAAACAATCCCCACTAAAGTATCATCGCCCTCCTCTACGTTATCTTCCTTTAACCTGAACAGAATAAATTCCCAATTAGAGTTCCTATTCATTTCTTCAAATAACCGGAATGGGAACTCAATATTATTAAACGCATAGTTATGATTACTTACATTTTGATATAAGTGATAAGATCTCAGTAGTTCGCTAGGGCTCAACTCACCTTTAGCCTCAATCTCGAAGTGTTCCTGATATTTGAAGATATCGTTCTTAATGTGTCTTCGGGATTTCCTTGAGAGTTTGCTAAGATACTCGTCTTGGCTACTCCAGTTCAGATCATGAATTGTAGCACTCTCTGGGAGAGTAATCTGTAAGAATCCCTGCGTATGAAATATATGGTTTAGTTCTTCGTCATCGGCTGCAATATCGCGAAGCATCACCGTATTGCACTGATACTTTTCTTTTAGTAACTCTACCGTAGCACTCATCATTTTTAGTGCTTCATTGTACTGAGAATGTGTTTTATCCAGAAACATATGCTCGCCATCGGTAATCAACGACCCCATGGATAGTACCTTGGAAGTAAGGTAATCCGGATTGATCTTCCTCACTTCTTCGGCTTTTTCCGAAACCGAAGCGGCGGCTAATACATCATCTTTCCACTGAGCTGCCGTAAAAAAGGTAGCCAACACTACTTTCTGCTGAGCATCCCGCACAACCAGATACATAAAATCCCAGCGATAACGGGCTATTGAATGTTTAGCAAACACTTCTTCGTAGAAGTTCATAGCATTCCAGTCGAATGCTCCCCGCTCACCTAGCCAGCTATTCCATTCACCCCGATCAATTTTTTGAATACTATCTTCCAGTTGTAATGTTAGTCCTTTCTTATTTATCGGTTGCACTTTGGCAACAGTTTCTCCCGGCACCTCGAGTTTAAATGCCTTCCGTACTTTATCCAGACTGTACCCTTCTTTCTCCAGTGCTTTCGGGTAATGATACTCCATCGCCTCCACTAATGCTCTAATTTCTTCAGGTTGATTATGGCGCGAGATCGTAAACCGCACACCCGTATTCTTCACCGGCACCACCGGAAATGTTGCTACGTTAATGTAGAACCCATCGTTCATCAGTCGCCGGGCAAACTCATAAGAAACACTGGGTAATGCCGCGCCAATAAAATGTACTGGGCAAACATTCTCCTGAATTAGCGGCAGATTAGTTTCTTTAATTAGTCGATTACATAAAGCTACTTTCTCACCCAAATCTTGCTGCAACTCGTAAATTTCATCAGATAAGTGAATTTTAGCCGATGCTAAAGCGGCAGCTACGCTGGGCGGTTCTAATTGTGCCGAAAAAGTTTGAGGTCCACCGAAAATTTTAAAGGCTTCGTACAATGAATCATCTCCGAAAGCTACTACCCCGCCACTAGCCCCGAATGATTTACTAAGCGTACCAACCAGTACAATGCGTTCCCGAAGGGTTCCCAGTTGGCTCATAACGTAACCGGCTCCATGCTTACCTGCCCAACTCATACCGTGTACATCATCAATGTACAAGTGAAGTTGAGGATACCGCTCCATTAATGGTAGTAATTGGTCTAAAGGAACCACATCGCCAAACATAGAGTAAACTCCGTCGGCAGCGTACCATATCTTTTGATGTTTATTCTGAAGGCGTTTGAGCATACCCTCCAGCATATTTATGTCGTTATGCTTTACTAGCTGTACTGGGATACCCCGAGCTTTCAGCAGTTGGCTGGCATTCTGCACACTAGCGTGTACCTGCTGGTCAAGAATTAACACATCTTCATCACGAACGATAGTAGGAACTACTCCAATATGCGCTAACGTACTGTTTTTGGTGATAACAATAGGACGATTATAAATTCGCTGGATACACTCCTCCAACTCTTTGTAAATCACAAAAGATACATAAGTCTTAGACAGGGGAAATTGAGTACCGTAACGCTGAATAGCATCTATAGCAGCGTCCTTCAACCGTTGGTCCTGCTCTAGCCCTAGATAACCGGTAGTACCAAAGTGAAAAAGTTGTTGGCCTTTTACCTGAATGTGTCTGCCATCAAATTGATCTCCCTCCGTATACAAGTGAACCAAACCCTCTTTTTTGGCATTCAGAATTAGGTCACCGATCGTATCTAGCAGATGGTTATGTCTTGATTTTGCCATTGTTGATAGTTATTACTTTGTTATCTACAGCAAGATTATGCAAATTACCTTCAAGTAAACAGGCTGTATCAGGTGCTATATCACATATGTAAGTTATTTTTTAATTGAAGTCTGTTTTCTTCTACGACCTATGTACTCAAGATGTATGGAAAACAATTTTTACGAAAATGATTTTGTCTCTCTAGAATTTCGTGATAAGATACTATATGCTAAATATAAAGTATCTACTATTGACCTCAATGCAGCTAAAAATGCCACAAAATTCAGAATGAGCATCACCAATGGCAAAAAAGTACCTGCTATTGTCGATATCTCATCTGTAAAACATGTAGATAAGGCTACTCGAATTTTTTTCTCTTCTTCAGAAGCTGGACGAGACTTACTCGCACTAGCTGTTATTCTCAGCAATCCGGTCACCCGTATGATGGGTAATTTCTTTATAAAATTCTATCAACCCGAATATCCTTTTAAATTTTTTACTTCTTTGAATGAAGCAGTAGAGTGGATTGAAGATTTTACCAAATAGCGTATGGAGTCAGTGAATCAGTATTATACTGCTACTCTCACGGATAGTGTTATTCAGGTGCAGTATCGCCAAATTTCGCATATCTCAATACGGGATGCCCGCACTATCGTAGTTGATCGTATTCGTTATTTTCAGGATCGACAGTTTCCAGTACTGATTAAGCGAGCAAAAATTAAGAGTATTGATAAAACTGCACGAGATTTTTTATTCGATACTCAGTTTGGATTAAAAAATATTAAAGCCATTGCCTTTATTGAGTTTAGTGCAGTAGACCAAATTTTGCTTAAATTTATTTTTCACCAGCATACACCCAGAATACCGCACCGTACATTTCGCAATGAGAACGATGCATTAGCCTGGCTGTATTTATACCGATAAACTACTATTAGCAAATACCCAGATGTCCGTACCTCGAGACCAACGCATTGATGCTATTAACCATGTACTACTAGAAATCGCAGAAGGAAACTTTCAGCATCTAGCTCCGGTATCAGATAATTTCGATGAGATTGATGCTATTGCCTCTGGTATCAATATGCTAAGTGAGGAATTGAGAGACACTGTTATTTCCCGAAACTACCTGAATTCTGTACTACGCGGTATCGTTGATATGCTCATCATCTTCGATAAAAACTTTAAGATGAAACAAGTGAATCATAAAGTTTGCGAGCTACTAGAACAGTCCGAGTCATACTTCGTAAATCAGCCTATTAATATCTTATTTGATGGACGCAAAGCAAGATTCATCAAAGAACTTAAGGAGAACGTACGGAACAACGAACATCTGTATAATATCGAGACGTCGTTTAAAATGCCCCGGTCAGGTAAGTTACCCGTAGCATTATCGCTTTCAACGTTAAGAATCAATCGGGCTATTAACGGCTACGTACTTATTGCCAAATACCTAAAGCAAATACTACTTACATCCTACGCCCTCCTTCAGCGTAACGAAGAACTAAAATCGCTAATCTACCGCGTATCGCATGACTTAAAGGGGCCATTAGCCAGCATGCTGGGACTGTTTCAGGTGATAGAGCAAACTGAGATCGATCACCAGGATCTACAATACTACGTTTCACTGATCAAACAGAGTGCTGATAAGCTAAACACAACCCTCACCGGCCTACTAGAGATTGGTATTACTGACCGTACTAAAATTGATGTACAGAAGTTTGACATTGCTCAAGTTATTTCTGATATCATTGATAGTTTTGCTAATTATCCAAATCGAGATCAGGTTAAAGTAACTTTAGAAGCTGATTCGCCCGTAATGTTTACCAGCAGCGAAAAGCTATTTCGCTCAATTCTACAAAATTTGGTTGAGAATGGTATTAAGTACTACAATCCTAGAAATGATACATCTTTTTTAAGAATAAGTGCAAAAAATGCTCGTGGTGGAATTGATTTAGTCGTGAAGGATAACGGTGAGGGTATGGACAAAACGGTTCTTGATCGTGCCTTTGATATGTTCTTTCGAGGAAACCAGTCGTCTGCGGGTAGCGGCCTGGGGCTATTTATTGTAAAAACCAATGTAGAAAAGTTAGGGGGAGACTTAAAAGTAAAAAGCAAACCCAAAGAAGGAACCGAAGTGCGCATCTACTTACCTTCTCTTGACAAATTTTAGCAGATTGAAGTAATGACTTCTTCTCTACGCTACTGGCTAACAAACACTCCAGAGGAAGTACTGACCGTTCCCATTTCGGATCGTACTGCTTGGCAGGAACTCTTGGGTATGACTATTTCCAGCGACGAGAAGCCGCATTTCACTATTTGGCTTACACAGATTGAACAAATTCACCAGTTTGTTCGGCAGGTGCCAGACTTAGCCTGGGAATTAATGGATTACGCTACCGAACCTCTCTCCTTGATTTATGCTGATGCTAAACCGCTGGGCAGGAATGAAGCTCCCACAACCGAAATTGCAGTTCGACTACTTATTCAGCCAGAATTGCTAAAACTACTGACTACCCGCCAGCCCTGGTTTAGCGTTCGTGTAGAAGACATTTCGTCAAAATTCTCGATAGAAAACTGGATAACGAAGCGAATAGAATTGAAAACGAAAGGAAAACAACCGCCAAGATTGAAAACAATGCGTATTTTTGACAACGGCCGGTTTAGCTTCTTGCCGTAATAAGAATTTAACGAGAAGCTGATTTGATTCTTATTGTCTGAAGATACTGCTGCGCGATAGTACCAATAATCTCCGTCCGGTTGGTACGAATCTCTTCGGAAGTAGTGGGTTTGCTTGATTTGTTCATAGCAACATTTGTTTGTTGCTCCCAAGATAAGCAAATATTCTTAAAAAAAGAATTTATGCGCAAAATAAGTATAATTTCATAACGAATACTCGATCAACCAGTAGTGTATTCACTAATGATTCTGCTTTTGACAAATAATTACTGTGGGGAAGTGAGTAATTTTTTCTACACTTGACTTGCCCACTGAGTAATTATTTCCCCACTTTTTCCCCACAATAGTCTTGCATTAGTGCTTTTTGTCTGTTGGCAGAGTAGTTGCCTATATTGCGGCAAGTGAGGGCACATGTAGTTTAGACTTTTTGAACTATAGCTTTTAATTTTTTCAACTTTATTTCTAAACTGCATATACAATATTAAAAAAGCGTTACCAGTGTGTATCGCTTTTTTTGTTTCGATCTCACCTTACCCTTCTCACCAAATTAGTAATCTATTCTTATAAGATTGAGCATAAATAGCTGCTACTGTTGGCATGCCCCCTATTGGTTATAATTTTCCCCACTTCGGTCAACAGTTTGGGGACAATACTCTATTCAATCTCCCCAAAATCGGCATAAATGCTACTCTATCCGTATTGGCATCATAATGGAACAAGGTTTAGTGTAGTTTAACTTTTTGAACTTAAAACGGAGACTTTTTTACCTGACTAGATAATAAGCTACATATATTAAAGCGGTGTGCTGGATGGGCACACCGCTTATTTTTTGTCAGCCAACCGTTTCAATTAGCCTCAAAAGTGATTGTACTCCTGCCCGCACCGCAGTCTCTTTCCATTCCGGCTCATCCAGACAAAATACCTGTTTCAACCGTTGGGCAGTCTGAGGTTGGGAATTTATTTTGTGATAGTAGCAGTAATTTTCTTCCCGCAATGCTTGTAAAATCCGAATGGGGCCAATGGTACCAATCTCCTGCGTGAGCATCAGAAAGTCTTGACTATGATAAAAACGTTTTAAACCAGCTATCAGGCTACCTTGAATACGGTAACTTTGTCTCTTACCGGGTTCACCGTAAATCGCAGAGGTATTTAGCAGAGATTCGGCCTGCTGGTGTTGAGTGAAAGAAAAATCAGGTTCCAGATAGAAAGAGGATTGACCGAACTTACCTAGTCCGGTATGGAAATCAATGCCGCGAATGCGGGTATAGTGACTCAAGTGTTGCCGAAAGAATTCTAGCAGTAAGCTGGCTTCGGTAGATAGTTGGTTTCCACCATAAAAGAGGCCTTCGGGATTACTGTACTGCCCCTGGGCAATAGCCTGCTGAAGTGCAGAGAAGCGATAACGAAGCAACTTCCGTAACGCCTGCCAAGTAAAGCCATTCAGTTGCCGTTCTTGCTTAGGGTTAAGAAAATCATTTAGTTTAGAGTACATCGGGTTAGCCGGTAGCTCGGCAAACTGATCCAGAAAGTTACGGTTCAAGTCAACGTTATGGGCATTCCAGCGGCGCAGATAACGCATACCAAACGGGTTTACGCAGTGGATAAGCAGCAGGCTACAATCTCCAAGTTGATTTGGATTCCACTGATCAAGAAAGGCACACTGCACAGCCGAGCCGGGATAAGCTTCTACTCCGTGCACTCCCGAAACGTGAATCAGTAATGTATCAGAAGAGCCTTGCCAGAGAGCGGTATCAATAAACAAACCTTGCTGCTGGTTGACTGATAGGGCAGTTAGAATGCCGCCCCGGTCGGTAGCCCGCTGGCGAAACTGGGCGCGAGCTTCCTCGTAGGTAGACGCATAATAAGCTAACTCACCCATGAATAAATGCGTCTATCTGCTGCCGGATTTCATCCCAGTAGGCTTTAGACTGATATTCCCGAGCCACTAGCAGATGCTTTTTACCCAAACGCTCCCACGGACTCGACGGAACAATATACAACTTCCATTCAATGAGCTGCTTTTCTACAATAAACTTACGCAGTCCGGCGGGCTGCACTAGTTCATCGCGCTGGTCGCAGAGAACCAGCGTAGGAATATTATAGTGGGCTGGGTCCATAGCGTTAAGCTCACGGCTGATCTGAAACAGCACCTTATAAGCGCCCAAGGAAACACCACTATTAGCTTTGAAGCGTTTGGGAGTAAACGACGGAATTACTATCTGATCTAGCGTAGAAGTGGTAATCAGGGTCGGAATTTTAGTCCACTGCTGGAAGGCCAACGCCGGAGCAAACAGCACTTGCTTACGAGGTTGACTGATCTGCTTATCGCCCAAAAGATAGGTCATCAACAGCCCGCCTAGGGAATAACCTAAAAAGACAATATTCTGATTACGCTCGTAGGCGGCCTGATACTGATCGCGAAAACTATCCAACCATTGGTAGGCTGCATCGGGATGCAGGGTTTCATCGGCTGCGTGGCCGGGCAGACTGATAATCGTGCTTTGATCTTCAGCACACCCCAGCTCTTCCGCCAGGGATTGCATAACCGACGGTTGGACGTTCAGGCCGTGCGCAAGTATGTAATGATCATTCTTAGACAAGAGTAAAGCAGATTGTAAGTTTTAAGGTAAGTTAGCCTAATCCACCTACTTTTATATTGACTTAAGTCATCTATTTTACGTATCCCATACAAAGTCCACTACCATTTCCCCAGATGAGTAAAATGAATTTTAGGATTTCCTAATAAGAAAAATCCCCCTAATCCCCTTTTTCTAAGGGGAAAATGGCAAACTAGTATAATAATGCTCAATATAATAGCTAAAGACATCAAAGCGCATTTCCCCCCTTTTGTAAAGGGCCACCGTGGCGCGGGGTAAGGGGATTTTCTACTCCTTGGCAAAAGCGCAGTACTGATTCAGAACTAAGATATGGCTAAAACTTACTGAGATGCTTGCAGCTGAGTACGTATCTCTAAAAGCACGAGAAATTAGGCTACCTTGGTGGTAAAGCCTAGGGTCTCCAGATGCTCGGGTTCGTCGGCAAAAGCCAGTTCAGCCGTTTGCTTAAGGCGTTTCATCCAGTTATCTAAAGACTGAAGGGCTTCGTTACGCAACCGGGTAGCTACTTTGGCTTCGCTAGCCTCACGGTTACGATTTTGGTAGGCATCCACCACCTTCACCAGCAGATTGCGAGCTTCGGTTACTTCCGCCTCAGTAACATTGTACTTCTTAAGTGTGGGCATCACCGGATCAATGTTGCCGTAAAAGGTCTCCGCTTGGGCTAACCAGGCAAAAAATTCATCTTTACGTCGGCCTTCCAACCCCAAGGCTTCCCACTGACCTCGTTCATTGCGCAAAGCGTGGCGAGCATCGGCAATGTGCTTAGTGTATAACTCCTTGGCTTGGGTACGAATGGCATTCAGTTCATCGGTAGCATCAAAGCGTTCGCCTTTCTCCTTGCGCTGCATAGCTCCTAGTCGAATCACTTCGTCTACATGACTCTGACCGATTAGTAGTTCTTCCTTGTTCATTCCGAACTTGGTCAGTTGCTTCTGAATTTCGGTATTGTTCAGGGCAGTGTCAATTACGGTCTTTGACCATCCAATTCGCTCGTTCTGGTTCATTCCCTATTTGTGGTTTAGTAAAACTGTGCAAAAGTAAAACAAGAGCCAGAACAGTAGAAAGACAGTTCAGGATACGATCTTACTAAGTAGGTTTTTATGCTAAAGAGCTAATAATCAATAAATAAGGTTTGTTAAGAGGTAAAATCAAAGCATTTGTCCCGGTCGAAATAAGTGTTTTGATGCAAAAAAATAATATCCACCGGCAGCTTGGTACATCAGCATCGGTAAATCAGCAATTTTGCCCCCGTATAATCCACCAAAAATGCCCAAACAAAGGTTTCGACCGGGTCGAAACGTATGATTCGTGTAAGGTTTATTTATTTCGACCTAGTCGAATGTACCTTTTAAACTTTCAACAAAATATTCTACTAAATCAAAACTTTTAGTTTGTTACTCAAACATGACCGAAGCACCGGTAGTAGTTATTCTTTTGATCAGTACAATACTTATCCTCTGATAGATTTAGACGTTAAATTTTGTTAGTAGGAAAATCTAATATCTCAAATTACTATTTGTTAACTCAGTATTGACCATTGATAACTCAGCAACAATTTGTTATTTTTCTACAAAACGAAGCTCTTAGTTCTCTATTAAAAGTGATTGATAGAGATGAGCTTCCTTTATTATCTATCAACCTATTTGAAATAGGCACCTTTCCTGACTATGAATGATATAGATTTAGAAGAAAAACTAAGAAGGTGGGACGGCAAACATACTAACTATCTGATTGCGATCTACCAGCAGCAGGTGTATGACTCTGCTTTTGTTGATGCCATTATTCAACTCTATCTAAAGCATATTGAATTGCAATCCGCAACTACCTGGATTATCAAGCATTTTGTTGATAACGGTAACAAGTTAAATCAAGCTCAAATTGACAAGATACTATCCGAAGTAAACATGCTGGAGCATTGGGAAGCGCAACTTCATATCTTGCAGCTAATCCCTCAGTTCCAGGTCTCAACCAAAAATGCTGAATCTGTAGAGCCTTTTGTTAGAGAAAAGCTAACTTCAGAAAAGAAGTTTGTTAAGGCCGCTGCTTACGAAGCCTACTATGAAATAGTGAAGGTATATACAGCCCTAGCTAATGAATTTAGAATACTATGTGAAGAAGCTTTGGCAAACGAAAGTGCATCGGTACGAGCAAAAGTAAGGAAGATTTACGCTAAAATGACCGCCAGCACTAACCTTGGCTAACAGTTCGCAAATTGGTAAGCGCAAATTCAATTAGGTACATTTAGTTTACTCTGATCCTGTGCGCCATGAATGGGGTTTAAACCTAATTTTACTGCTAACTTTAGCTACTAGATATTCTACAAGCATGATGAAAACCCAAAAAGCTAATATCATATTACGCCACGCTACTCCGGATGACCTGGCTATTTTGCGGTACTGGGATGAGCAGCCTCATACCATTGCGTCTGATCCCGACGATGACTGGGAATGGGAAAAAGAGTTACCCTATCGTCCCCCGTGGCGGGAACAACTGATGGCTGAGCTAGATGGTCGGCCGCTGGGGTTTGTGCAGATTATTGATCCGGCCGAGGAAGAAACGCACTACTGGGGCGATGTGTCGCCCAACCTACGGGCCATTGATATCTGGATTGGCGAGGCCGAAGACCTGGGCCGGGGCTACGGCACCGTGATGATGGCCCAGGCCATTGAACGCTGCTTTGCCAACCCGAAGGTTACCGAAATCCTAATTGATCCGTTAGAAACTAACACCCGCGCCCATCGCTTCTACGAACGAATAGGGTTTGAATTTGTGGAGAACCGAATGTTTGAAGCCCACTATTGCCGGGTGTACCACCTAACTCGTGAGCAGTGGCAGGCGAAGCAAAGTACACAATTCGAGTAAACTATTGAGCCGTCGGCAGGTTAGAGCACAAACCGCACGCAATGGAAATTGACCATATCTTCATCTTCTCAGCCAATCAGGGACAGGAAGGCGACCAACTGCTAGACTTTGGTCTTACCGAAGGAAGCAGCCGGGTGCACCCCGGACAGGGCACTACTAACCGTAAGTTCTACTTCGAGAATTTCTTTCTGGAAATTCTTTACGTTATTAATAAACAGGAGATAATCAGTGAACTCACTGCTCCTACCCACTTGTGGGAACGCTCTCAATTCCGAGAAACTAAACCACTATGCACTGAAAGTGCATAGGTTTGCTAAAGAATGAAATTCTTAC
>CAKZYJ010000112.1 GCA_937884755.1 uncultured Flammeovirgaceae bacterium | reverse complement strand
AAGCTGCTCTACTTTCCTTAACTCAGCATTAAATGATGAAATACCTTCTTCTAAGTTATCCTGAGTACGCATACTGGTGAATAACTGCATCACGGTTAGCTCGGCGGTGTTGGCACAGCAAGGCGCGCCCGTTAATGCTAATACGATATTCACGCCAACGGTTCTCAGAAATGTACTTTTTCCAGCCATGTTAGAACCAGTAATCATCACAATATTATCCGAGGATTTGAGATGAAAATCATTACAGATTCTACCATCCGTTTTCAGTAGAGGATGCCCGAGTGATTCAAAATGGGTGGTACAGGCACCATCCTTTATCTTCGGGAAGGTGTAGCTCGGGTTTGAGTATGAGAATCCGGCCAGACTGCTCAATGCCTCAAACTCACCCACTGCCTCGGCCCATACCTTTAAATACGAAGCATTAGTGGTCTTCCACTTCTCAGCGGCGAGAATCCAACAGATATCAATGAGCCATAAATCATTAACTATAGGGTAAAACTGATTGCCAGTCGTACCTTTTGTGCCTTTTAGTTGGGCTAATTCTAGTATCCGTTTTAGCTTTTTAATTTCCCGAGCGGCCGAATAGCTATTCTGATTAAAAATTGATTGAAGTTGATGAAGATGCTGAGCATTAAATTTCCCGGCTTCAATTTTAATGATAAGCGCTTGGTAGCCGCCCAATATTTTAACGTTCTGATACGTACTGTTAATAATCTCCTCGGCAATATCTTTTACCCGCCTCAAGAATATGGAGTTGATAATCATTAGTCCGATCAAAGGAAGGGTGTGAATGATAAAGTCTGATGCATATGCGTGAAGAAAATGATACAATAAAGCGGATGTAGTTAGAATCGCTAAGGTGATACTTATTACCAAATATTTGTTCCGTTGGGGCAGTAGCTGAACTGGCGTTCCTAACCAATCTATGAGTTTACGATAATCGCTCTTAGCATTGGTAAAGTGCATCCCTGATGCTTGAAACTCCTGCCTCCACGCTAGTTGAGGCGATAACTCTTTCACTGCTTCTTGTCTTTCTATTATTACTTCCTTGGTTGTCGGTTCGGATAGCCACTTAGCCAAGCACTCGTGCCCCGACTCAGTAGTAGCCCGATTAACTAGTTGATAAAGTGAGTGGGTTCCAAATACATCTAAGTCCGCTACGTACGGATGAGTGGGTTTATTGAATGACTGCCCGCCGGGAAATTGCGACAAATTAGTACGTAGCCGCTGGATTTCCTGTTCATTAATTTCTGCTAAGAAAGCCGCCTGTTTCTTTTGGTAGGCTACCCTATTGTACTGCTTCATAAGCAGAGCAAAACCAAACCCACCCAGCAGAGCAACTATGAGAACCAAGGCAATTGCACCCGCTTGAGCAAAAAGCACAATAAGAAAAGCCGAGAATACAAAGGCAACCAAGCGAGACCACGAAAGCTCTTGTAATTTGCTGGCTAACTTTTCAATTGTTGCCTGATGGGTCTTCTTATTAGTTTGATAAATGTTCACAATTGTTCTATAAAAAGTTGAGGTAATCTTTGGTGTATCTACGCCGTAGTTGCCAGGATCGTTCTGCAAGGGGGCTTTAGAATTAGTAGACTGGGGACAGATTCCGGTAGAATCCTCTAAAGTTCTTTTGGAAAATAGCGGTTCGTCAACAAGAACAGTTTTTTGTTGATTAGTGCTGTTTGGAGTGTTCTGTAAGGCAATTCAGACTTATGATAATACTAGAGATCTATATTATATTTATTTCCAATTCTACATTTTTAGTAACACAATTTGAAAAAAATTGTTACTTTCATAGGCTATCCAGCAATATAGACAATTAATTTAATGATTTAATTAATTAGTTATACTATGGAAATAAAAACCGTTCGTCCCCTACCGTTACCCTGGAGCTATGTTCAGGCTAGTATTAAGTTTACACTTAACGATAAACGAAAGCGCGCAGCTTTTTTATTAGTCGCCACAATTCCGTTAGTAGGCAATTTATGGAAGGTAATACCAATTGACATTCCATTTCGTCACTATGAATACCTGGATGTATTTGTTTTTACATTTGCCACCCAGTTTATTTTTGTACTCGTTGGTATAGCCTGGTTTTTAATAGTCGGACGTAAAGACTTAGGGCTTCAAATTTTAGCTTTAACGTTGGTAGCCTACGGCGTATTCATGTCCTTCAGTACACTTCCGCTAACGGATGCAACTCCTCTTAGTTTCGATTTATTAGTCACCGCAGTCATAACAACTCTACTGGCAACTTTTCTTTTTTATATACAAAACCATACGAAGCCAGGGTATGATTATAAAGCTGAGTGCGAGGATATGATCCATGACTTGCATCATAGTCGTTTTTTAGGTTCGATATGTCGGCTGGAAGGCTTGATGAATATCTCCGATATGCAGAGCTCTTACAAAGAACTCGCCCTTCGGGAGTTGGAAGAGTTAAAGCAATCAGTAGAGTATATTGCAAAAAAATACGAAAGTCTTCAATAGATTTATGGTGTCTATCCGCAAATTCAACAAAGATACTACATATAGTATATATCAATTCAGTAATCTGGTTATTACACTTTTACCTGTTCTTTCTTTTGTGGGTATTGAGTCATATTTATTAAATACTATACTCAATCTCAATTTCATAACAATGTGACATTTTTACTACACAATCGGCAGGCTGGATAGCAAGTAGCCATTTTTATTATTGGAGCAAGTTCTATTAGTTTCCAGGAAATAAAAACTAATAGAATTATCTTATGAGAAGGATTAAATCAGTCGCTATGATCGCTTGCGTTGTTGTATTACCCATGTTTCAAGTATCCTGTCAGGCCGATTGAAAACTCCCCCAAGAAAGTAAGCTATTTCAATATGAAATAAGGGGCTTCATTCTACTTTAATGAGCGCTAGTTTTACCTCTGCCACCTACTTCCCCATTGGAATATCGGTAGGTTGGTAGAGGATTTCTACTGCTTTTTTCAGTTGCTGATCTTCACCTTCTAGTACGAGTTCGGGTTCATTTTTTACCAGATGGTCAGGTTCCAGTTGCTGGTTTTCCAGGAAGTTACCGTCGGTATCTACCATACCTACCTGCGGGATACCAAACACCAACGTAGGATCAATCTGTCGTTCCCACCACACGGCGGTTCCAGTGCCGGGTACGGGCATACCTACCGTTTCGCCAATGCCGAGGGCCTTGTAGGCGTAGGGGAACATATGAGCATCGGAATAATTGCCTTCACCCATAATCACCGACGAGGGACGGGTCCACTTAAATTGAGGTTCAGCTCCCAACTTCTGGCCGCGCGGCAGGAAAGTAATATACTCGCGCCCGTTGAGGAAAGTTACCAGATCATCGTGCAGCCAGCCGCCACCGTTGAATCGGGTATCTACCACCACCGATTCTTTGTCGGAGTAACGGCCTAACAGTTCACTAAATACTTCGCGGAAGCTGGCGTCGTTCATACTGCGTACGTGCACGTAGCCTACCTGACCGTTAGATAGCTCTTCGGTCTCGGCTCGGCGCTGCTTCACCCAGCGTTCGTACAGTAACTCGTACTCCCGACCCATGCTCACCGGTTTCACCCGCACATCCCAGCGTTTGTTCGCATCGGGGTCGTACATAGAGAGTAGCGTAAACTGGTCTTTTTTGTGATTGAGCAACGGAGCGGCGTTCATTCCCGCGGTAATCGTTTCTCCGTCAATTTTCTCAATAATAAGGCCCGCCTCAATATTGTATTCGGGATCATCCAACGGACTTTTGTCCATCACCTCCTGAATTTTCAGCCCATCACCTGTGTAAGTTTCGTCGTAGAAGACTGCCAGGGAAGCAGTTTCGTCGGCACCTTCGGTATCGGGATAGTAGCGGCAGCCGGTGTGGGATGCGTTCAGTTCACCCAGCAGTTCGCTCATCATTTCCGAGAAATCGTAGTTGTTGTTGATATGGGGTAAAAACTGAGCGTAGGCCACTTTCAGGCTGTCCCAACTTACATTGTGTAAATCCTTTACGTAGAATTTCTTTTGCACCTGTCGCCACATATGTTCGTACAGGTACTCCCGTTCGGCTAGCGGTTTTAGTTGCATATCGGCCTTAAAGGCTACCGGCTTTTTCTTCTTCTTCTCAATATCGACCTTGATGATTTTGCCGCCGTTCAGCACGAACAGAGTTTTACCTTTCTCATCCATTGCCAGTTGTCCACCTCGCTGATCGAGCTTCACCAGAATCTCAGTAGATCGCTTTCGTAAATCCGTCACCCACACGTCGTGGCCCTTCTCAAAGCTGCTCATATAGTACAGCTTCTGGCCGTCGGGCGATAGCAACGCATCCGCCAAATTAGATGAGTGAATGGTTAGTCGGGCCGTACGGTCTTCAATATCCTCTAGCACAATATTAATAGGGTCGGCTACCTTATCGTCTTTTTCTTCGCTCTCCTTTTCCTCACCCTCAGATTCACCTTCGTCCTCCTCATTTTCCTTTAGTAGCTCGTATTCTTCCTTGCTCAGATTAAATTCTTCCCAGGTGGCCGGATCAAAGAACATGGCGTATACATCGGCCTGAGCCCCCCAGCTACCGTGGCTACGCATACCGCGGCGGTCAGTAAACCAAATAGCCATCTCACCATCCATCTGCCACTTGGGCAATGCATCGGTATAGCCACTATTGGTCAGGTTCACTACTTCACCCTCACCCGAAGCGGGAATCAACCCTACTTCGTCAATCCAGCGGCCCCGGTCTAAGAATTGAGCGAGGAACCACTTACCGTCGGGCGACCATTGGTACCACTGATCACCGTCGGAGTAAGAATAATTTTTATCACCGGAGAGAATGGTTCGCACATTTTTA
>CAKZYJ010000111.1 GCA_937884755.1 uncultured Flammeovirgaceae bacterium | reverse complement strand
GTTTCCAAGACAGCTCTCCACTTGTTATCAACAGTATTTATTTCTACTTCTCCTCCCTTCAGGGGCAGCATTTGTGGTGAGTTGTCTAAAAATTGGAACGCTATGGGAATGGTTCAGCTGGGGGTGTTGCTCATGATTAACCGTGACACCTACGACCGTCTGAGGACTTCGGAAGCCTACGCCGACGAGTTTTTTCTAAACGTGCTAACCAGAAGCCATCCTGATTTGGTTCATCTGGAGCAAGATTGGGCGGGGTTGCAGTATTTACTCACTGAATACCAACGGCATACTCCGGCTCTACAAACCCTAGCCCTGTCGGATCTGGTGACGGGCAAACAGTATCTGCAGCCAGGCTACGATCTTGGCTATGGGCCGGTAGGTTATTTATCCTGCCAGCAGGTTCAAGCTCTAAATTCGGTGCTACACCGCGTCTCCCCGGCCGGGGTGCTCGACCACTTTGATCCCCCGCGAATGAACCAGCAAGGGGTCTATCCCCAATATTGGGAGTCGCAGCATTGGGAGATTTTGTGGAACGCGATCAGTGCGATCCGACGATTTTATCACCGCGCGGCGATCCAGTCCCGAGCGGTTTTGGCCTTCCGATATTAGTCGGCCACCCTTGTCCTTACTGTGCCTCGACGGTTAGGGGCTGAGCAGTTCCACCTCGACGCGAATATTGCTTTTTCCTAAGGCAGAGTCAGGATCATACAAGGGCTTTCGGCCTCCCCAGCCTTGAGTTTCAATCCGCTCGGAGGCGATACCCCGAGAAACCAAATACTCCTTGATGGTGATTGCCCGAAGCCCCGAAAGTTTCTTGGCTCCCACCCCTCGCTGTTTATGCGCGTTGTTCTGGTGCAGGGTAAAGAAGTTTTGTCTCAGGGGATCATACTGATAAATGTAGCCCCGCCCGCTACCATTGGTATGGCCGTGGAGCTTGATGCGTTGAGCTGGATGATTGCGTAATAGCTGGATAAGCTCCTCCATCTCAGGTTGCGAACGAGGGCGCATTACCGAAGCATTGGGATAGAAATAGGTTCGAAATAGGACTTGGATATCCCCGGGTTGCCAGGGGGTCAAGAGCAGTTGAACCACTAGCGTATCCCCTGCCAATTGCATCAGTGGATCGGCCGCTGGCCCGGACACGGCGGGATGAGAGAGCACCCGCGGTAACGAGCGGTATCCCAGTGCGTAGGGTTCAACCTGTAGGGCACTGTCGTGCCATAACACTGCGGGAATACGCATGATCGTGTCGCTGCTAGTCTGACCGAGGAGCTGACGCTGCTGGATATCCAACAGTTTGATTTCAGCCCTGACTTGTTCCTGGGTACTTGAGGATACCGTCCGAAAAAAAAGATATTGGGCGGCTGTAATAGGGTTGACACCGGATGTCTCAGCCGGATGTATCTCCCGTTTGGAGGCAACTAACCCCTCGGTCGGAAAACGCATATTGCCTGGCGCGGGTTCTGGATCCGGTAGCCCTTGCGCAGCGGTTGCCCGCTCGGATACCGTTGCATTGGATTCCATAGCGGTCGGCTCAAACAGCCAAGCCTCAGTAAAGGAAGGGTGCTTCCGGATCTCCTGTAGTACCCTCTCCAAGGTCTGCGTTTCCTTGGCTTGGCGAAGGGAAACGTATACATAATCCGTTGGGGGATAATAGCCTGCCTGCGCCGAAAATCCTTGTGCCACCAGGGATTCGGTGTATTGCTGGGCATTGTCTGAGTAAGCAAACACACCAACCACCAAGTAGGCACCCGCCCTGAGGGTGGATACTGGCTCCGCGGGCAGGTTGAGTGGTATTCCTATCCATACCCCCACGTGTAGAGCTACCCCGACCATCCAGCCGGTGGCTCCCCGTCGGGGGGTTATTTTCCAATAACGCATGAAACAAAAAAGGTTTTTCCTGGCCAAAGTTGCTCCACTTTTTAGGATTAATCACCCCTATATTCCATTAAATTGTACTTATGTAATTTTATTTTATAAATAAATGAGTTTAATTCGTAGGTATCCCCTATCGCTTTTGGCAGGCCCCCGCCTGGTTGCCGATCGCGGCTGGGTACCTTATGACCGGGAGCTCGTCCTGCAGCTGGCTTCACCGAATCCCAGCGCATTCCGGCGTACTGTTGGATCCACCCGGTACAGCTGGTACCTAAATCTGCCCAAAAAACCGCTGTAGGGTGTCCTAGGGGCATACCGTAGGTGCCCTTTCCGCGCGGGTGTCAGGTCCGGCTACACCAGCGTGGCAGGTAGAAACCCGGAGCCGGGGTACTAACGGACGGGTTGGTCCCATCAACAGCACCCCAAAAACCTGGATGCAGGATGGGGAGTCGTTCCACGGTGTACTTCAGGATGATGTTTGAGTATTCCTAAGACCATCCTGGATAGCGTGTTTACAAAAAAAACAGGTTAGGCTACAAAATGAGGGCACATTCTTAACAAAAAAAAGAAACCTTACCTGCGGCCAGGCAATATGGTCAGGCTCAACAGGCTGGTATATACCCTATCCTGATTCAGCAACAACCCCTTTTTACCCATACCTGAGGGCAATGGTACAAAATATTTCGGTGGGTCGGTAGGGTGGGTAGAAGGATTTTTCCACTCTATTCGGTAGCCATTTATCCCCCATTAGTGTATATTCGTAGTTTCAGCACGAGGAACCTGACCTCGCCTCACGAAGAATTTTTCATCCGACTGATTGATTGTTTATGGAAAATGTACCCCCCAGCACCCCTCGGGAATTGACCTGGCTACTGTGCCAGCAGCAGTACCAATGCTTGAATGAACAGCTCACCGAACACGTCCAGCAGTTAGTACAGCGACACGGTTCGTTTTCCTTGCCTCGGCTTATCGCCGTCCACCCCAATGATGCGTTAGAGCGCGACAGCGATCATTATGATTTACTGGTGCTCAAAAAGATCTCCTGGGACGGGGCTGAGGTATGCCTACACGATGTTTTGGGAGCCGAGATCTACTTTTTTGAACTGTTGCTAGAGACGAAACTGGCCATTTTCAAGGAAATAGAGCGCAGTTTGGTGTACGATCACTACCTCCGAAAAACAGCGGTTCAATTGCCTGCAGCGCGCCATGTAGCCAAGGAAAGGGAGCCAGCTTTCGTCCCTGAAAAGTAACCCCAAGACAGCGGCCGATCAGTTGCAGGTTTTCATTCAACCCGTTACTATGGCTGACAACCGTTTTCGGCAACAGGTAATCTCCCGCTATCAGGTATCGGGGGCATCACTGTATTTGGGCACAGCTACTGCTAGCCCATACTGTGGGAATCTCCCGTTGGGCGATGGGTTCTTTGCTTGGGAGGTTTTCAATGACCGAGGTGAAGGGTGCGGGAAAACCGGTTAAGCTGTGGGGATCCCATCGGTAGAGGTGGTGGAAATCATGAAAAGTAGTATCTTTGCTCGTAACGCTGGCTACCTGAGAGTAACGCAGCTGTCCTGGTTCATTTTATTTTCCCACTGGTTATGCTAGAAGTATCACTACGCACCCCGCCTGCTTACGAAGAGTTATTGGAGTTTTTGGCCTCAGAACCCAGCCTGAAACAGTTACGACACTACCACTGTTCCGCCCGGGCGGAATATCGCGTCCACCGACTACTCGAAAAAGAGGCTGATGAGCAGCTCTCGGAGGCAGAGTCCGCTGAACTGGATTGCTACTTCCGACTACGGGATTCTCTCGAGATGATTCAGGCTCGGCTCCGGGAGGAACGATAGCCTGCCGAGACGTTTTCTGGTGATTAGAAGAAAATCTTACTTGGTGAAAAATTGCCTGGTTTTTTTGTTGGCTCCTATAAGTAAGAATCCTACCTTTAGGCATGGCTAGTGTAAAACTAGCTTGCTAAATAATGTTTAGATATACTGCCTGCTAAATAATGTTTAGATATAACTATAGACACCTAGGTTAGACATGACATCCCCTGCTAGCACCCTGCACATCCAGTTGACGGAACCAGGACAGCTACGTATTCCGACCGCACTACGCTCGACCAGTTATCCAGTGGTCAAGCGTAGTGCGGTCGGATACGCGGTTCGGCTACTGGACGGCTCGATGATACATATTTTCCCCGAAGAATGTGCGCAGGTCATGCCACGATCCGAAACCTACGGCTCAGGAATGAACACTCCCTCTGGTTGAACCTAGCTTTGGTTCTCCCGGTAGAATTGCTTATCTTTCTTTGGTTAAATCTAATGTTTTCACGCTAACCTTACTTTTCCATGGAGACTCCTACGACGACCCAAGAAGTAGCTGATCGCTTCTACACCTTAGCCCAGCAGGGGGCTTACGATCAGATTCAAGAAGAACTTTACGATGCCCAGGTCCTCAGTCTGGAACCCGATCATGCCCCAGGGCCGTCGCGGGTAGAAGGTATGGAGGGTATCCGGCAAAAAGCCCAACAATGGCAAGAAAGTATTGAACAAACCTACGGGGGCTATTGCGAAGCACCCATTGTCGCCGGAAAGACCTTTGCTTGCGCGATGGGCATGGACGTGGAAATGAAAGGGCAAGGCCGAGTAAAAATGGATGAGCTCGCCGTCTATCAGGTCAATGATCAAGGTAAGATTATCCTTGAGCAATTCTTTTACTAATACTGAGGCTATCCATTCCAATGGGATCTGGGAATTACCCCCAAGCCTAGCCACCCCTGGGACTACCCTTACCCGCGATATGCCCAGGGGTAAGGGTTGCCCTTGGCGTTGATCTGCTGGTCACCTGTCGTGCGTAGATTATTCATAAAGTGGGGATACGGTCACCTGCAACTGGTATTGGTCACGATCTACGATTCGGGTAGGTTACCCCTGATCCGAACGAGCATCCCCTAGGGTCATTGCCCGTTTCCCCCTTCCTTACAGCGGCTCAACAGGCTCGCCCCAGTGATTAAATAGCTCCTCTACCTGCTTGATGGTATAGTAGCGACCTAGAGGCTGGCCTACCTCAGATTCCACGCCCTTCAGCCAATTGTTCAACGTACGTACACTGACCCGGTAGGCTCGAGCCAACTCCGATTTGGACGCCGGTTTGGCTTGGATACGATGCTTCATTCGGGTTGGGTTTTAGCGGGTGCTGCGGGGTTGGTTCGGGGACTGGGTGCCAGGGGCTGGCTCAGCAGTTGAACCCGAAGGGCATAGATTCCTGCCGCTGGAAAATTGCCTGTCTGGGCAAATGTCGAACAGTCGCGCTCCCATTCTTTTTCCCCAAACAGGTAGGTAACCGCGAGCCGCTCCAACCATAATGCCTTCCCTTGGCAAGGGGCGTACCCCACCCGAAGGGTGGTAGCCTCATTTAAGCAGGGGGCGATTTGCACCGCGACGGTGCCCTGCAGCAGAATCGTAAGCTGGGATTCATCCACGTGGAGCCGTCTTAACCGCGGGTGGTGATCCGCCGAAGAGTCGCCTACCGGTAGGAGACTGGGCAACCACTCCAGCGTGGCAATCCCCTGGCGCAGGCGGTATTCCAGGGTAACGATTCTTGGGTAGGACAAGGAAAGTATTTTTTGTATCATACGTTAGGAGATGAATCGAAAGGGTTTTTTAGCATCGGCGTAGCGGGGGTCGGGAACCATCGGCAGCTTCTCCATCCCGCTCACCTGCACGGTGGGCACCCCGAAATCCAGCGTGACTTTCCCCCGGATATCGTAGCAGCCAATGCCTTGCAGGGGAAACTTCCGCAGACTATCGGGAAAATGGACGGTATCAAAAAAATCCCCGGCCGGATCGATCCAGGTGCCGAACGCCATGCGCTTTTTGTGCTTGGTATAGACTGGTTTACGAGTTACGTAGTAGCCTACCAGCGAGACCGTTTTTCCCGCCTGCTGTTTTAATGAGGCGGCGGGCAGTCCTGAAACTGGTTCAGCCAGCAGCTGAAAGGGGGATACCAGCGGAAAGCCCAGCAACTCCATATGCTCAAAGGCCTCCTCGAGCGGGTCGTACTCCAGAGCCGGCATTGGATAATCCGGGGTGGGGGCATCAAACAGCGTCCACGTGTGGGGCTGGGTAGGCCGGTCGGTCAGGTAGCAGTTCTTTTCCCATAGTAACACTTGCTTGCTTTTTCCTGTACACCGAAAGGCTCCGATCCGGATCAATAAATCCAGTTGGCTACGGCTGACGGGCAAGCGGCGGATAAAATCCTCCAAGCTGCGGTACTCCCCCCGGCACTGCCGCTCGAAGACCAGCGCCTCCCCCACTCTGCACTCCCGCTGCTGGATGTGCTGAAAGCCTACGTAAATGTCGCTCCCGTAGATCGTGGTCAGCATATCGGAGCGGTTGATGTCAGGGGCATGAACGGTGGCTCCGGCCAGACGGGCGGCATGCAGGTAGATCTCCGTACGGTAAAACCCTCCAAAATTATTCACGACGGCCGTAAAAAACTCCAGCGGGTAGTAGGTTTTCAGAAACAGCGACTGAAAACTTTCCACCGCGTAGGAAGCCGAGTGGGCCTTACAAAAGGAGTAGCCCGCAAAGGACTCCATCTGCTGCCACACCGTTTGGGCCAGCTCGTCCGAATACCCCCGTTGGTAACAGTTCTCGAAATATTGCCCTTTGATCACTTCAAAGTGCGAGCGCCCCCGGTACTTGCCACTCATCGCCCGGCGCAATACATCGGTATCATCCAAGGAGATCCCCCCGAAGGCGTGGGCAATTTTCATCACGTCTTCCTGGTAGACCATTACCCCGTGGGTCTCGCCCAGTTGCTCTTTAAAGATAGGATGCAGGTACTTTACTTGTGCGGGAGCCAAATGGCGCTGGATGAACTCCCGCATCATCCCGGACTGGGCGACGCCCGGCCGGATCACGCTGCTGGCGGCCACCAGACTGGGATAATCGCGGCAACGCAGTTTGAGCAGCAACTGGCGCATAGCGGGCGACTCAATATAAAAGCAGCCCATCGTGTTACCTGTCGCCAGCTGTTTAAGCAATTGTTCATCTTGGAAGAAGTCCTGCACCCGGTGGATATCGATGATTTCTTGGCGGTTCTTGCGCACCAGTCCCACTGCTGTTTTGATATGCCCCAGCCCCCGCTGGCTAAGAATATCGAACTTGAAAAACTGGTAGTCCTCGGCGGTGTGCATATCAAAGTGGGAGACCGGGAATCCCTTGGGCATCATTTTTAACGCGGTGTACCGACTTAGTGGCTCTTCGGTAATCAAGATACCGCCGGCGTGCATGCTCAAGTGCGAGGGCAGTCAGATGAGATGCCGAGCCAGAGCGGTAATTTCTTCTGAGAGCGGATGATGCAGGGGGGTGAGGACGGGCTCTTTCCCTAAGCGGTCAATTTCGGCTTTGGGCAGCCCGTAGATCTTGGCGACTTCACGTAGGGCCGAATCCCGTTTAAAGCGGTTGTAGGTACTCAGAAATGTCACGTGACCCTTCCCGTAGCGGCGAAAAATGTAGTCCAGAACATCGTCACGATCGGTCCAAGAGAAGTCCATATCAAAGTCGGGGGGCACGGCCCGATGAGGATTGATAAAGCGCTCAAAGGTCAACTCCAGAGCGATAGGATCTACGTCGGTGATTTTCAGGCAGTAGGCCACCATCGAGTTGGCCGCGCTGCCCCGACCGATCCAAAAATAGCCCTGCTTCTCGGCGTACCCTATTACGTCCCAGACAATGAGGTAATTGGCCGTAAAACCCATCGTATCGATGACCTCCAGCTCGCGGGTCAGCCGCTGCCGAACCACTTCCCACTCCCGGTACGCATTAGAGGACTCCCCGAGAGACTCTCCGAGAGACTCTCGGGGCGGTTCGGGGTAGCGGTAGGCAAAGCCCGTCCAGGCCAGCTTCTGCAACAGCGCATAATCATCCGCGCGGCTACGGGTGAAGAAACGCTTATTTTTTGGAGCTTGCACATCCATTTTCCACTGGCAGGCTCGGTGCAGTTGTTCGGCTTGCTGTAGTAGAAAAGGAAAGCTGGCAAACTGCTGCCGCAGCTGCTGGGGGGTGATCAGGCAATCTTCCGCCCGGGCTCCCCCCCGATCGTCCAACTGGGTGAGCAGGATATTTTGGTCAATGCTGCGCAGCACCCGGTGGATCGTGAGATCCTGGGGGTGGCGCAACGTGACCGGATGCCAGGCCACGAGTTTCTGCCGTAATTTATGGGGCACCTCGCGAACCTGCTGGCACTGGGTCGCGCGCAGGCCGAGATACTCATGGTCTCCAAGCTGCTCGGGTGGGCGGCTGCCCCAAGGGTAGATGATCACTACCTCGGGCAAGCAGAGGGTGTCGGGCCAGTCAAGCTCCCGCTCCGAGGCCATCGTCAGGGCTTCATTCAGTGTCTGAAAGCCGCGGTGGCTGCGGGCAAGTCCTAGGTATTGTAGCCGGTGCTGGCTTCGGAACTCCACCCCCAACGCCCACTGGATGCCAGCCGCTTGACAATGATGGATAAAGTCCAGAGCCGCACTGGTGTGGTGAATATCGGTCAAAGTGAGCTGCGAGACCCCCAGCTGAGAGGCCTGCTGCACGAGTGCTTCGACCGATAGGGTTGCGTAGGTAAAGCTAAAGTAGGTATGACAGTTCAAAAACATATCAGGAACATCGATCTTGGTAGCTTGCCCCCCGCATTACCGCGCGGCGGCCGTACTTGGCCCGGACGGTATCCATGGCCTGGTGCAGGTCAATGATTTTACCCGCATCACTGAATAGGTTAATTTGGTGGTCGCCGTAGGCTAAGTGGGAAAACCGCACCCCCACCAGGCGGATGCGCTGCCGCCGGTCGTAGAGCTCCAGTAGCAGCTCCCGTGCCACTGCCAGTAGCGCGGGATCATGACTGGTATAGGAAATCTTGCGCTGGCGGCTGACGGTGTTAAAGTCACTATAGCGGATTTTCACCGCAATACAGGAAGTCACTTTTTTGTCGCTGCGTAGCTGAAAGCCCAACTGCTCGGTTAGCCCGGTCAGCAGAGTCATCAGCACCGAAAGATCGGTCGTGTCTTCGTGTAAGGTATGCTCGTGCGATAAGGACTTCTGAGCGCGATAGGGTACGACGGGCTGAGGGTCCCTCCCAAAGGATTTTTCGTGCAAGGTTCGCCCTAAGCCCCCCCCGAACTCCTTTTCCAGCAGCTTCAGCGGAATCTGCCGCAGCACCCGGATGGCGCGCACCCCCAAGCTCGGGGCTTCACTTCGTTACTAGCCATCATGCTGACGAGCTTAATGACCGAAAGCGCGTAATTCAAGGACAGACCCGTTTCCTGCACAATCCGGGTTTTCAGTTCTGAGGACCATTTCAGGTTTCCGATATACTTATCCATGCCCGTTAGATCCAGGTAAAACTCATCAATGGAGGCCTTTTCGTACAGCGGGGCTCGCTCGGCGATAATCTCGGTGACCAAATCAGAGTAGTACGTATACTTTTCCATATCCCCCGACAGCACCTGGGCTTCGGGGCACAGCTGCCGCGCCAGCCGCATGGGCATCGCCGCCCGCACCCCGTATTTGCGGGCTTCGTAGGAGGCCGCAGCCACCACCCCACGGTCAGCACTCCCGCCAATAACCAGTGGTTTCCCCCGCAATTCCTGATTATTGAGCACCTCCACCGAGCAAAAAAAGGCATCCAAGTCCAAGTGCATGATCGTCCGCTGTTCAGCATCCATTCGATCCGTTGGGTTAGTTCTAAAGCAGATTCGCGGGTAAATATACGGGGAATTCGTAATTTATACTTAAATAAAGTATATAATGTTTAAAAAAAGTCTTATTGCTGCGTTTTTACCCCTCCCGGGGGTTGGGAACGGTCTCGCTGCGGCTACCTCCTAGAAGCCGGATCTTAGATTTGCGACAGCTGGGGCTGTTGATCCTGGGTGGGATGGAGGAGCGTGCACGCCGTTTTTTCCAGCTGCCCCCAGCACTCCTGCCTGGGAGCGTTCAAACTACGGCTGGGGTCTTGCCGAAACCCAATGTCCACGCGCCACGCGGGTAGAGCCCCCTGCAGTTGATTCTCCCTAACCCAGAGCGTACTGAGCAAGGGGGTAAGCGCAGCCGCTCCAATGGACAAGCTGCTCAGGTAGTAGTGGGCTTCATGGTGGTCGGTGCCGTTCTCTTGCCACTGAACTTCCACCAAGATGACGGATTTCACGCCCGGCCACCCCTCCAAATCATCCAGAAACTGTACCCCCGGCATCACGTAGACGGTTCGTTTTTCCATACGGCCGTTCCCCACGCCTTGCCAACCATCGGAATCCAAGGCGGATTTTTGACGGGCTACTTCGCTAGCAACCTGTTCGTAGCGGGGTTTTTGGCGAGGGGTAGCCCGCTCTTTTTCAAGCAGGAGTACGTAATCCCCCTGCTGTTGCAGGATTTGTTGGGCATAGCTTGCCCGGCAGACGCTGGCGTGGATCATCACGAGCGTTTTTTCTAAATCAAAGGCCGCGAATAGGTCGTGGATGGCTGCTTTCTGCTGGGACATTTTATCCCCTTTCGCAGGCCCCACCGTTACGCCCTGACCGACCATCCAAGCACTTACTCGGTAGCGCCCCACCGGTTGTTCATCCAAGTGCAGGTCCGATAATTCCCGGCAGGGAACCGCTTGGTTGGTACTCGATGGCTTCGATGCTAGCTCGGTGCTCACCCAAGGTTGAAGCATGGGCAGTAAAGCCCCTGGATGGATGAGCTGAAAAAGCTGTTCCAGGGTTCGACGATCAGCTACCTCACTTGGCTGAGACAGGCCGTTCCAGGAAGCGTTTTCAGACGGAAGACTGCGCTGCTCTATGGCCTCA
>CAKZYJ010000110.1 GCA_937884755.1 uncultured Flammeovirgaceae bacterium | reverse complement strand
TACCGTTTCAATGGTATAACACATTGTGTTTTATCATCTCTGCAGACCTTCAGACTTCCTGCTTATGCTTTCATTGTGCTGTAACTATATCTTTCAGTGTTTTGAGAACAATAAGTGAACAGGTCTGCTTTCTAGACATTTATCTCTTTTATCAACTCAAGTAAACGCTTTTCTCTTTCGCCTTTGTTTCGGATTTCACACTGCCATACTATTAGTATTTTCCATCCTGACTTTTTTAGTTCTCGCTGGTTTCGGTTATCTCTTAGAATATTATCTCCAATCTTCTTTTCCCAAAATTCTCTTCGAGTGGTTGGTAATTTGGAGTATTTACAATCCTCATGACCGTGCCAAAAGCAACCATGTACGAAAACGACGGTCTTATATTTTGGTAGTATGATGTCCGGTTTGCCTGACAATTTCTTATCATTCTTTCTATACCGAAAGCCATTAGCAAAAAGGAATTTACGTACTATAATCTCCGGTTTAGTTTCCTTACCGGAAATCTTAGACATAATTTCGGATCGTTCCTTTCTAGTATAGATATCTGGCATTTATTCACGAATATTTATTAGTCTCCCCATCTTCTTAGCCATTCTGACTCATCCAAGCCAACTCTTGATAATTTCGACGAATAAAGGTGCGAAACTCTTTGGGCGTGAGACTCTTTAAGATCCATAATCCAAATAAAGTTTTCGTCCACTTTTTTGTCATACTTCTCGTTACCTTTAGAGTAGAACGGACGAAAGAAATATTCTTTAGAGGGGCCAAATTTCCGTGCACGTATAACACCATATTTATTAGCTTTAAATTTAATGGTTCTTATACTGTGAGTACCATAATCAATCTTAAGCTTTAAAAAGTTAGTTTCATTCTCAACCAAAATGTGAAACTTCTTATTATCGGACATAGGTATTAACGGTAGAAATAAAAAGCGTCTAGCTTCATCCTTTGGTATTCTTATACTGTCGCACCGCTGTTGTAAACAAAGCCAGTATTTATCGGTATTTTTTCCTTTGATGATGGTTCCTAACGAAAGTATAGGAACATATGAGGGGGTACTAAAATTGCTTTTATGATGAGTTAAAATCGAGAACTTTTCATTATAAGTAGTATCGCTATAACCATCAGGAAAAAAGTAGTCTTGCCCTTTTTTGTGTAACTCTCTAAAGCTTGAATTGAGCTTATCTTTGTTTAGAGAATCGCCACGTTGTTTCTTCCAGATCTTTTCAAATGCTTCATAGTAACCTAGTGATTGCCACTTCTTCAGCTCTGGAGCTTTAACTTCAATATCTTTTTTGTTTATTTTTAAATTCTTCTCAGAAAACTTATTGCTATCAATCCATTTCGCAATTGATGAGTAGCTACATTCTTCTTTAACATTGCTATAATCAATAATCGCTCGGAAGCTATCTATCAAAGAAGCTATTAGGAGCTCTCCTGCATCATCTGGTACTGGCAGCATAGAGCGATGCGCTAAAAAAGCAGGATCTAAGTCCTTATTGTACTGCTTGAGAAGTTTAAAACTATTGTTTCTAATATTGGTGATTGCACTTAATGCCACATTTGAAACTATTCCGGTGGTCATTTCAGTAAACTTATCTAATAAGAAGTTTGGAACGTCTTCATATTCTATTACCCAATCTTGCAAATCAGAATTATGTCTAAGACGATTTTTTAAGGTTGGTTTTCCTGCAACAATTATCTTCAAGTTAGTTTTACCTACTATATTTTTTTCTAACTTATCTACCCCATAGCTTGCCACTTTTTTATGTATTTTTTCAACGATACTCTTGAGATCGGTCTCGCCAGTATAAATTAATATCAGTTTGAGGCTGTTACTTCCTGAAATCGGATCGGATAGAACGTTGTCAAGTAGATTAAGAGCAAAGGTCCCTCTAGGATCATCTTCAGTTACATCTTCTTCCTCATTTCTATCTTCTTCTTTATTATCTTGTAAAATGATTCGCCAATCTAAAACAGTGATATCAGACTTCTTAGCAATCTCTATTACATCGTCTAAATCTTCCTCATACTTGGGATTATTTAAGGCACAAAGCTTTTTAGACTTTGAAAATGCTCTTGCTAAACTTTCCGATTCAAGATTATGGGTTTTGTCTTCTTTGTCAGTGTATATTTCGTCATCTACGAATAATATACTTCGGATAAAAGCATCCACAATCTTCTTAGATTCCTTGAAGAACGGTGAATTCATTAACTAGCCCTTTATTGGTTCGATTTTAAATGTAACTGTGCTATTTGACCTTGGTGAGTCTAAGAAAATTCTGTAACTCTCTGCTTCAAGCACCTCCTTACTAATATGTAGTCCCATACCCCTTCCGTTCAGCTTCCTTGTAAAACCTAACTCAAAAATTCTTTCTGCGTCTTTTGGTGGTATTTCCAGACCATTATTGGAGATATAGAATCCAGAGTCATCAGCGTGAAGACGTATTACTTTTTCTTCGTTTGTAGGACTCTGATTGAGCCAGTGAATAGCATTATCAATTAGATTGACAAAGACAGGATAAAAAGTGGAGCGGTAGCCATAAAGAGACCTATTTTGGAATCCTTGGGTATGCTTAAGTTTTATTCCGTGCCTCTCCAGTCTGGCACCAAACAAATCTATTAGAAATATTTTAATGTCTTTTGCAGAAATTTCCTCCTTGCTCCTGTGGAGTCTACGATTTAAAGGTGTGAATAATGTAAGATAGCCATCCAGATGTTCAAAGTTAGTTCTTATGTTGTTATATACTCCCTCCAGCTTTTCATATACATCTGCCCATGCTTTTAAATCTTTTAGGCTGCTACGTATAGAGTTTACTGTGCTATTAAACTCATGATGAATAACTCCGACAGCTAAGCCAAGTTGGCTCAATTCGATATCAGTCTGTACTTGCTCTCTTAGTTCTTCAAGTTCTTCGGACATTGCATCCGAAATTTGATCACTCGTTATTATGTCATCCTGACTATTCTTATCCCAATAGATGGCATGTAGCTGTTTTATTATACTCTCCATAGTAAATGTTGCTTTATCTCGCTCTTTCCCTATTTCTTCTTCTATTCGCTTTCTTTCTGCTACCAGATCAAAATCCTCTTTATTATTTATTTCAATATTTTTAAAACCGTCTTTAATTTCACGAATTTTATCTTCAAGATCGATCATCAAGTCCCTAGCAAGTTCTGTAACGTTTTTGGTGATTTCTCCTACAACTTCTTTAGCTTCTTTTTGCTTTTGTTTTGCTGCTTTCTCCGCTTGTTCCGATAGAAAATTCACTGCTTCCTCTAACCTTTTACGCTTACTTACTTCAATTTTTAGATGAGTCGTATAATTGTCAACTAATAGGTCTATTTTTTCATTAGCCTCTCTGATGATTCCATTTTCAAGCCTTTCAAACTCCTCCAGATATGCTTCAAAATCTCGCCTTCTATCTTTAGATATGGTAAACCCTCTCGGTGAATTGACTTTTAGCCTACTTGTTAAAGAGGCAATATCATCCCTTGCTTGAATTTCATAATCGATTAGAGCCTGACTTGCTTTCTCAGGTTCTTCAATGTAAGCAATTGAGGAGATTTGCTTTTCTGCTTTTTCTATTATCTGATCGAGTTCGGTCTCGAATTTGCCAGCAGATAAATCATCAAAAAATCTATTCAAAGAAGACTGAAACTTTTCTTTTCTAACTTTTGCCTGCTGATCTCTCCTCTGTAGGGCTCTGTAAAAAGCCTCTCTTTCAGCACGCTTCTTAACCCATATTTCTGCTTTAGGTCCGGCACCACTACCTTCTCTAAAAAAATCCGCAGCTAACTGTTGGAAGAAATTTTTTAGTATGTCTCTAAACTGCCTGTATGCTTTGTTCTCTATGAATCCTTCCCTTCCGGCTTTCTCTTTCAGGGCGGAATTAATTTCCCTTGAAATATTGATGACACCAAACATCCTTCTTGCATTGAAAAAGTAGAATGATGCACTCTTTGCTCTGTTCTTTTCAATATCAAGCCAATCATTTTCTGGATTGCCGTAGGGTAGTATTCTTATATTATCTTTATAAACGTATAATCCCCCGAACTTTTCAGCTTTTGCGTATAGTCTAGCATGATTTTCTCGATCAATTATAGATTGGTTGGGCCTTCCCTGAAAATATGCTGCATCAATAGAAAACTCACCACAGGCTGTTTCCCTATAATCGTTACCGTTCCAGTTTACTTTATGCGGTAGTTCTTTCTCCCGATAAACTTGTACCAATCCATCGAATTGACCATACTCATCAAACTTTCCTCTAAAGTGATGATCAGCTAACTCAAAATCTTCGGGTGTGAAGAATTGATCTTTGTCGATTATGTCTGTGTAATTGGTCGCATCTTTCCAATCTCGAAAAGCTGCTACTATGTGCGGTTTTTCGTGGCCAGGAGTCATTGTATTTGTAAATCCGACCAACATCTTTTCTATCTTAGTGGCTTCTTTATTTCCATCTATATCATGATCTAGGGATTCATCTACCGGAGAAATATAGAAATGCGTACCACTACCCTCCTCTGACAAGGTAAAATTTCCAACTAACTTTTTATCCAACAAAAATGGTGAAACATCAAAGCCGCTTATAACTCTATTTAAATCGTCGCCCTCTTCTCCTGTAATGTCATCTTGTTTTACCAATTGATCAATTGATTCTACAAGTTCTTTCTGCATCGAGTTTATTTCATCAATTGAGGGTAGTTTGTCATACTCTCTAATTGGTACCACAACATCATCCAAATCTAAGCCAGGAATTTCAAAAATATTCCAATTAATGAAAGCTGCTACTATTTTATGTTTTTCATTCTCTCTCTTTGCTTTAGTCAATATCAATACCTGATTTCCAATAGAAGCAATTGCTAGCCTGCCTATTCCTTTCTCGCCCATGATAGGTCGCTTTAGCTTTTGGGGATCAATGGGAGGAGGAGGTGTCTTTCTATTTACGTATTTGCTTTCGGTTCCTAAAGTTAACCATCTGGACTCAAAATCACTTTTTGTCATTCCAAGTCCATTATCTCTAAGAATCAGAAGTTTTTCATTCCTAAAGTAATCCACCTCTACGTTGTCTGCATAAGCATCATGAGCATTTTTGAAAAGCTCATTTATAGCAGTCGGAATCCCAGCGATTTGTTGTCTACCTAAAAGGTCAAGCGCTCTTGCTCTTGTCTTGAATTTTGCCATTCAATGTGATGATTTCTTATTGACATACCCACACGTCTTGCCATTTCTGGTGGCACAGCGTTTCCAATCTGCCTCGCTATAGCCCCCATACTCCCGATAAATTTATAGCTTCTTGGGAACGTTTGTAGGACGGCACCCTCTCTTAGTGATAATCCTCGATTTTCTTCTGGGTGAGCAAAACGTCCGCAGGATATTGCGATGAACCTAGTTGTAATAGTAGAAGCAGGTTTATCCCAAAACATCCGTCCGTATACGCTTCTGAAAATGTCTGGCTTATTTACATACGCCGGAATCTGAAGCTCGGGATCATCTGCCCAAGCATGTCGGGTTCCCCCATCATGAGGGGTAACGGTTAACCTCCTTTTATTCTTTTCGCTAAGTGAGGCCGTAGTGTTCATAGGGGAGATTTCATCGATATACCCATCAGGCAACGCAGGAAATCCATTCTCACTACCGATAAACTTTCTAACGGTCAAATCTTCATTTTCTTCTTTTTCCGGGAATGGTACGCCTTCATCCAAGCGCGTAGCAATCAGCAAAAATCTTTTTCTCCTTTGGGGTACCCCGTAATGATCGGTTCTGACCAGTTCATATTTAAACCTGTAGTCGTGAAATGTTAAAAAATCGAGGAAGTTCAAAAGAACATGGTTGTTTTGTTTGTTCAAAATTCCCGGTACATTTTCTACAACCACGTATCCTGGTCGGAAATATTTAATAAAGCGTTGTATATCATAAATCAGGTTGTTCGTGTATGCTGGTTGATGGCGGCTAGTATTAATTTTACTCCAGTATTGGCATGGGCTACAACCAATAAAAATCAAATCATTATCAAATTTTCGTAGCTTCAATTCTTGTTGAAGTTCTTCGGGTTGGTAGCTGGTAATATCCCGGTTAATAAACTTGGATCTCTTGTGGTTCGCTTTGTACGTTTTCTTGAATTGTTCTTCGATATCAATCCCCCCCAGAATCTTAAATTTAGCAGCAGAGA
>CAKZYJ010000109.1 GCA_937884755.1 uncultured Flammeovirgaceae bacterium | reverse complement strand
TGACTAACGGTCATAGTTGCTTACTATATACCGAAAATCAGCCTAAATGGTTCAGGGTGGATAGTGCAGAAATATTCAAGGCTGTCAGAAGTTAACAGAAATTTACCTGCTGAAATACGCTGTAAATTGGACTTAGGTCGGTTAACAATAGTCGCTAAATCCGTTTAGCCCGCGGCTGAAGATCGGTTAGTGCCCCAATGCGGATGGGTTCGCCGGACTCAATACTGTTGCGGGCAGCCACCCCAATTAGTATGGACATAGCTCCGTCGCGTACACCCGCCGCCCGGTCGTAAGGATCTGTTTCTTCAGGGCTTTTGAAGATTTTGTCGTGCAGACGCTTATCGCCACCCCCGTGACCACCTCGTTCTACCGGGACATTTACCGTTTCGAAGGTATTCCAGTTTTTATGCACAATCAGCGGTTCGGATTGAGCTTGATCATCACCCACTTGGCTCATTTCAGCGGCGTGTAACTCGGACTGGCTCAGATTTTCGCTTTTGAAGTACGGAATATCCAGCCAGGCTTCAATGCGGCCATCCATACCGTTGAAGGCAATGCGCCAGCCTTCATAGGGCGAATAGGTAGTCAGCGAGTAATTAACCACCACATCGTTAGCGTATTTGATCTGCGCCGACATCTTATCGTAGATATTAATGTCTTCGCGGAACAGACAGCTATCCCGAATATAGCCGTCGTATTCTTCATTCTTTACGTACAAATTCATATTTCGCTCACTTTTGGTGATGTCCCAGTAGAATTTGCAATCGCTTTTATACTCGCAGGTACGGCAATTATCCCCTCGGAAAGGGCCATTAATTCCGTAGTGTTCTAGTGCACCGTAAGCGAATACTTCGGATGGGTCGGAATCCAGCCACCAGTTCAGCAGATCGAAGTGGTGGGTTGCTTTATGTACCCACAGTGTACCACCGGCTTGGCGTAGTCCGTGCCAGCGGCGGAAGTAGGAAGCCCCGTGGTAGGTATTCAGGTACCAATTAAAGTCTACCGAGGTAATCTTGCCTATGGCTCCATTCATCAGCAACTCTTTAATCTTAGTAGCGTAGGGACTCCAGCGGTAGTTAAAACCCACAATCAGGTTCTTATTGGAGCTACGCTCGGCATCCAGAATAGCCTGGCACTTACGTTCGTCGGTGGTTAGTGGCTTTTCGGTTAGCACGTCGCAGCCCATATGCAAGCCCTTAATGATAAACTCGTGGTGGGTAGAATCTTTGGTGGTTACAATTACCAGATCGGGTTTAGTCTGGTTGACCATCTCCTCAAAGTTGGTGAAGGTCGGGCAATCAACCCCCATGTATTCTTTAGCATAGGCCAGACGTCCGGGATTGATATCACTTAACCCGACAAACTCCAGAATATCAGGATACTGCTCTACAAGCCGCTTACCCCAGAAGGAGGTACCCCGTACCCCGGTACCCACTAGGGTAACCTTTAATTTTTCGTTTTTTCCCGAATCAGTGAGGCCAAATCCGGATGCTGGAGCGGTGATCATTGAGCCGGCAGCCAGCATACTTACTGAAGTTAAAAAAGAGCGACGAGAGGCATCGATTTTTGTCATGGTCGTGGGTTTTACAGCAGAGAAAAAATTTTGGGTAATAGGTCTATCGGTTAAAAGTAGACCCCATACGCCCAGTAATTTATTAAGAAATATTGGATTCTGCCCGATGGATAATCAGATTTTACGGCAAGTCAGGAGGCTTCACCTCAAACGTAGCTCTTCTCTGAACCAATTGTCCTTGTTCATCTATACCCTCTACTATCACTTCGTAAGTACCCAACTCATCAGAAGTTGAGAAAGAAAAGTCTTTGTCACTCTCCAGATTAATCTTGGGTTGCCAGAAAAGTAATGTCCGGAAGTTAGGCATGGAAAAGGGTAAAGAATCAGGAGTTGAAAAGCCGGATGATAAAGTATAGTAAGGTAACGTGGTGAACAATGCCCGTCCGGCAAGGGCTTCTTCGTAGGCCCGCTCCTGCTGAGTGTATACGGCAACTACTCCGTCTAACCGCACATTACCGTAGTAGGTACGGCGATTTACGGTTTCGATATAGCTGATCTGATCGGGCGGAAAATTAATGATGTAGTCTTTATTCTGGATAGGAACTCCGTCCAGAAATAGCGTAGGTTCATTCGGTAAAAACCGGCGGGTACCTGGATCGAATACGTCAAAGTCGTACTTTTTTTTCCTTTTTACTAGCCGCACTCCTGGTAGTAGTTCCCGGCAGATTTCCTCGAAGGAGGGTAGAGAAATATAATCATCAGGATCGACCCGTACATTAGGAGCACCGTAAAACCGGAATTGTCTTTTAGGCTTAGCCACCGAATCAATCTCCTCTTCCAGATTGTAGTAGGTCTGCTGAATGCGCTTACGCAATCGGTAGCCGTCAACGATCTGCTGCCAGGCAGCGTCAGAAAAAGAGTACGGTGGATAGAAGAAATCAGGAGCTGAAGAAGCAAATACGCTGTCTATTGTCCACTGAATACTCTGTGGTTGATCATCAGTGGCTGACTGATACTGAAGAATAGAGTTGGGTGAGCCGTACACTCGCGAGACGGGAATGGCGAACGTTCCGTCCTCGGCTATAGCACTGTACTCAAAGTACGGATCATCCCCAGGGATAGACAGCAGTACTCGGTCGCCCTCGTTGATCGGTTGGGAGGTTTGAACCTGACCGGTGATTAGCAGCATCTCGTCTTCCTTAGCAAATTGTTGGAGAGAAGGCTTAGGAGTGAGCATATCCGACCAACTAAGCCAGGGAGCAGTTTGAGTGACCAGCCAACGGTTGATCCACTGAGGGGCAGAAACACCCTCCGGTATCAATAATTCTGAAAGGCCAAACTGATCTAGCAAAGGGACGGAAATGGGGTATTTCGGAGAATACAGCTTGCGAACCGCAATAGACAGGTTATTCTGATCAATGTTAGTATCAGAATTTATAGTAACACTCACGTTCTCACGAGGGGAAACAGTTTGGGTTGATAAATTAAGCGATAGCTGATTGTTCTCTGGATGAAGATAAATCAGACGTCGGGCTAGTGTCTTAGCCTTGGTGTCAAGAATAGCTATTTCAACCAAGCCCCGCATTTTGGAAACCAAAAGATCTAGTGAAAATGGGTTTTGTTCAATTGGCTGGTAGTGAAGTAAATTATTGTCTGTACGGATGGCTAGAAAGGCTCCTTCCGAGAAAGTCTGCGTCTGACCTTTAATTTCTAAATGGTTTCTGGCAATACTGACTTGCAAAGAATAGCCATCGGACTGAGCTTGGGGAATGGAATAGTAGATGGTATCTGAAGTAATAAGCCGAGCTACATAACTGGTATCAGCCAAGGGAGAAAAGTTAAATTCACCTAGCCCATTGTTGATAGCTGTCTGGGCAACTACGCTGGAGTCAAATGTTTGTAATACATCGAGCCGACCTTCTCCAGAAAAGTCAGCATAAGCTAAAGCTACCACATTATTTTCTTGATTGCTCACCCAGTTTCCTCCTTCTGGAAAAAGCTGAAGGGAAGGCTGGCTGTTGCTGAGTGGGAGGGAAGGATTGGAAAGGTCGGTATTAATCACCAGCATAGGCTGACTAAAATAATTGGTGGAATAGCTGTTGCGCATGTATTGGGTATAGGCCTGAAGTTGGTACCACCCTCCGGCCAGGCTGTCTGGTAGTGCCAACTGCCCCGTAGCGATACCGTAGGAGGCAGGGTAAACGCCCCGAGCTACTACTTTCTGTTGTCGGTTAAATAATTCCAGATAGACTACCCGGCTCAGCTCTTTAGTAGAGTCGACATTGATAATAGCCGCCTGAAACCAGATAGATTCACCAGCACCTACTACGGATTCGGAAAGCTGAAGGTGTAGCTGCTCATGAACTTCACTTTCCGAAAAATCTCTAAGCTGATTTTCCAGAGTCTGAGCCTGGCTCGTAAGTGAGGTCTGGGTCAATAATATCCAGAGAAAACAGGTGAATAGTCTCTTCATATTACCAAAAAGATGGTGGCTCAGTTGTAATCCCTGGTATAAGTCGGCAATCATAACAGAATTCTGGTGGGGGGGCATCTTCTGCTGCTTCGCCTCCGGTAGTAGGTAGTTCTTCTATGGGTTCTACACATGAACTAAATCCTCGTACCGGACCACCTGGTTCAATGGGAACTTCCGTCCGGTCAATGAAAACCCTTTTTTGAGTTACCGCTGATACCTGAAAGTAGCCGAGTACAGTCTCATCTAAATCATCCTCTTGTACCATATTACCGATGATGCGAGACGGGGGTGGGTCAAACAAAGAACCATCGGTATTGCGCTGCTCTTCAATATCACTCCAGAAGTTGAAGGCGCGCTCGGTCAGCGAATATTGCGTGACCAATAAACTATAGCGTCGCTGAAGTTTATAAGTTGCTTTAGAGACAAAGTTAATAGGCTGCCGCTCAATACGATCTTGTGTAAAGTCTTGCGATGAGCTAATTAGCAATGCACGGAATGGACGGCTGGTTTGGTAACATACAGGAATATCAAGCTGCATTTCCCTTTGTAGAGGAGCTATAAACTCGTAGGTTTCTTCCCATTCCCAGCGATAAAAATTGGATTCAGGCAGCCCAGTACCAGTATTTAAATAAAACCTTAGTCCCCACTCATCTATCACAGTTCCTATGGAAGTAAGCGAAGCTCGGCTATCCGGTTCAAAGTAGATGCTATCAATTTCGGCTACTGCGGGCATCGTTTCCGGCAGAGAGCGGTAACTAATATTTTCGGCAGTGCGAATACGCAGTGTGTACGTCGCTCCTACTGTTCCGGCAAAATTAGGCGGTGTGAGATAAACTCCTTCTCTTTCTTCTGATAATTGTACCTGATTGCCGTTTTCAACTTCAATAAAAACCTCAGCATTGGTTACCGGCTCAGCGTCGAAGGTATTTAGGCTGGGCGATGAGTAAGAAATGCGTACTTCGTGGGCTTTAGGCTCGTCGGTTAATAACCCATCTACCACCAAGCGGGAATTTCCTTCTACCACATCGCCAATATCAAACGGATCAATGCAGGTAGTGAGCAAGAGGCAAAAAAGTATTGCATAGAGTCCTTCTCGTTTCATAGCCTCTAAAATTTGAAGTTATAGGTGATAGAAGGAAAAGGTCGGCCCAAAATAGCGAGTCGGTAGGCACTCAGACGTCCGGCTCGGTCATCTTGGAAGAAAATTGAGTAAGGATTATTTCGTCCGTAAAGATTGTAAATGGCGAATGTCCAACTGGAATCCCACTTCTTATTCTTCTTCAGATTACCATCGACCGAAAAAGAAATGTCCAAGCGATGATAAGGGGGAATGCGATATTCGTTACGGTCGGAGTAGTCGGCAATATCAAATCTCCCAATTCGGTAGGTGCTCTCGGGTAGCGTAATGGGGCGGCCGCTACTGAAGGTGAAGTTTACGCCCAATCGCACCCGCCGGGTAAATTGGTAATTTCCAACAACGGTAAAATCGTGGGGTTTGTCAAAGTATGAGGGGTACCACTCGCCCCGGTTCACGCGATTTTCGGTAAGATTACTATCTACTCTACGTAATGTGCGGGCGTAGGTGTAAGCCAGCCAACCGGTAAGTCGGCCAATATTTTTGGAGACCAGTAGCTCGGCTCCGTAAGCTCGCCCAGTTCCGCTCAGTAAATCAGCTTCCAGTTGCTCATTCATCAACAAGGTGGCACCGTCCCGGTATTCTACTAGATTCAGAATATCTTTATAGTATACTTCTACCGACGCTTCAATAGCGTTGTTAAACACGTTGCGAAAAAAGCCAATAGCGTACTGATCGCCAATTTGTGGCGGCAGAAACTGATCGCTCAGTTTCCATATGTCAGTCGGAGTAATGCTGGCGGTGTTAGAGATCAGGTGGGTGTTTTGCCGTAGCCGGTTGTAGCTTACTTTAATACTACTTCGAGCGTTTAATCCAATCCGCAGCGCCATCCTAGGCTCCCAACCCTGGTAGGTAGCAATAGTTTCGCCTTCAGCGTATTCCGTAGTTCCGGTAATTGAGCCGGGGCTGCGAGGCCGATCGTCGGCGTAATTAAATACTTCGCGTGGTCCGACGTAGCGATAATAATTGTAGCGTAACCCGGCGGTAAGCGTTAGAAATGGATTGATTTGGTATACATCGCTGATATAGCCGGAAAATTCCCAGGCCTGTTCTTCCTGGAGTTGCCGGGGTACAATCAGCGAAAAGTCACCTGTTGGTTGAAGATCACCCGGAGAAAACTGGAATCGAGATACTTCTAATCCTCCGCTGATTTCGTGTTCCTCGTTAGGAAAAAAGTTGAGGTTCCAATGCCCGCCCGACTGGTCGAACCAGGCATCAATCTCGGAAGCCGAGATACTATCCTGCAAATCGGTAATCTGATAGCTGTAGCGGGATTGGGTAATTCTTAGGGCAGAGAGCCACTTGGGCGAAATCAGATAGTCCCAGTGAAAAGCCCCACCAGCATTCTGATACTGGTAAGCGGCATCGTTAGCCAGGTTAAATTCATCGTTGCTTAGGTAACCGGTGACCCCGATTTTATGGGCTTCGTTGAGGCGATAGTTCCACTTAAGATTAGCATCATAGAATGAGGCTTCGCTCTGGCGCAAGGTAATATCCTGAAGCCGGTTGAGTATCCAGTCGGAGTACGAAGCCCGCCCGCCGATGATCAGACTGCTTTTCTCCTTTACAATAGGAATTTCAGCGGTTAGGCGACTAGCTACAACGCCAATGCCACCGCTTACTCTCAATTTCCGTAGATTTCCTTCTCTAGTAGTGATATCTAGTACCGAAGCAATCCGGCCGCCGTAACGGGCTGGGATACCTCCCTTGTACAGTGTAGCATCGCGGATCAAATCGGCATTAAATGCCGAGAAAAAGCCAAACAGATGAGATGGGTTATAGATTGGAATACCGTCTAGTAGAATCAGATTTTGCCCTACATCGCCGCCTCGTACGTTAAAGCCTGCGGCTCCTTCACCGGCTACACTTACTCCGGGTAGCATCTCAATGGCGTTAATAATATCCACCTCACCCAAAAATGCGGGCATCTTCTGCACTCGCTGAATGTCCATACGGTTGGCACTCATCTGAGCACCACTCACGTTGTTGTCGGCAGCTTGTTCGGTAATGGTAATTTCCTCCAGACGAGCGGTTTCTTCAAACAAATCTACCGAGAATGAGCCATCAGAAATCACTCGTAGCTTACGCGTTTCAGTTTCGTAACCCACTGATTTAACTTCCCAGTCGTGATCGCCGACTGGCAAAGAAAATGTATAGTAACCGTTCACATTGGTGGAAGTCCCCTGTCCGATCTCCTGAGAGAAGATAGTCACCCCAGCTACGCCCTGTCCGGTGCTACCGTCCCGAATATAGCCGCTCACCGTAGCTGTAGTCTGCCCATCAGCTAGCAACGAATCGCCGATTATCATTCGCCGATTATCAGGATCGACGTTGGTGCGATTACTTACGACAGCTTTAGTAGAGATTAGTACGATGTAATAATTCTGATAAGTATTGAAGCTGATTTTCGTATCTCTAACGACCCTGGAAAGGGCTTCGGTCAGTTGCAATTCACGGAAGGAATCATTGATAAAAACCGAATCAGTCCATTCTGGACGGTAAAAAAACCGAACAGCGTTGTTGGTTTCCAACTGGCCAATCCACTCCGTGAGGGTGGTATTGGCCGCGGGGGAATTCACGGTTACATCGTCTAGTGATTGGCTAAACGAAAAAATAGCAGTTCTCAGAATGAGAGAACCGGTAAGAAATAGACGAAATAGGGCTGCAGAGTGCATAAACTGCCAATCTAATCTTATTCTCAGCCATTACCAATAGCTTCAAAAAATAAGATTCAAAACGTAAAAAACAGCCTTTAATTACATAAGGCAATAGGTATGTACTATTCTGGGGTAAATTGCTACCAAAGTAAATCCATATAGAATAGTGATTGTACTTTTCGGAGAAATGTTTTCTTATGAAACAAGTTTTACTTCTCCTGTTCTGGCTATTCGGCGTGTCGGCGATAGCCCGGGAAATACACAGCAGCAATATTGAGGATAACTTAAATGTTGGAAATACTACCATTAATAGCCTTGACGATGCCAGTTTTAGCTACGCTAGTACTAGCTATTGTCAGGATGGCACTGACCCATCGCCTACCGTAACCACTCCGGGAGGAACGTTTAGCAGCACGGCCGGACTATCCCTTAATACTACTAGCGGAGAGATTGATCTGGACGTGAGTACTCCCGGAACTTATACGATAACTTATACGACGACCGTGCCCCCTGATAGCCGCACTTTTGACGTGACTATTACTGCGGTGGAAGATGCTAGCTTCAGCTACGGCAGTGCCGACTACTGTTCGGACGATAGTGACCCGACGCCCACCGCAACTACTCCGGGAGGAACGTTCAGCAGTACCGCGGGATTGCAAATCGATAGTTCTACCGGAGAGATTGACCTGGACGCGAGTACCCCCGGAACTTATACGATTACTTACACTACCGCTGGTCCCTGCTCGGCTAGTAGTACATTTGATATTACAATCAATACCAGAGATGACGCCAGTTTTAGCTACGCAAGTTCTAGCTATTGTCAGGATTCAGCCAATCCGTTGCCTAGTATCGCTACTCCAGGGGGTACTTTTTCATCCACTCTTGGAATAGTATTAGACCCGGCAACAGGAGAAATCGACTTATCAGTAAGCACTACCGGAACCTATACAATTACTTACGCCGTAGCAGGAGCCTGCCCGGATAGCGAAACTTTTGACATAACGATTAATCCAATGGATGACGCCGGATTCACCTATACATTTCCGACGTACTGCCCTACCGATACTGACCCTACTCCGAGCGTGAATACCGGAGGGGGCGCATTTACGGCTTCGGCCGGATTGATGATTGACGGCAGCACGGGTGAGATCGATTTATCGGCGAGTACGCCCGGTGATCATACGGTTACCTATACTACCAGTGGTACCTGTCCCAATTCTAGTACCTTTGATGTAGCCATATTAGACGATGGTGCACCATTAGCCCAACCCGCTGCCGACATCACCTGCGATGCATTTACCGCCACTTGGAATCCAGTTTTCGGAGCTACAGATTATGAAGTAGATGTGGCAGAAGATGCCGCCTTTACTATTCTGGTAGCCGGTTACAATTCTGCTTCAACCACCGACACCTTTTTGAATGTGACTGGACTTACTGCTACTCAAACGTACTACTACCAAGTACGGTCAGTAACGAGCTGTGGTACTTCGGTAAATTCGGATACTATTCCCGTAGAAGTAATGGATATTCCAGCAGCGGTTTCCAACTTAACCGCCTCAAATCCGGATTGCGACGGATTCAATGTGAGTTGGGATGCGGTGACTTACGCTTCCAGCTATCTATTGGAAGTCTCTCAGGATGGCTTTACTACGATTGAACTTTCTCAGTCGATCCCCTCTACGTCGCTTTCGCTGGCTGGTCTTGATCAGGGAACAGCTTATGAATACCGGGTAACCCCTCAGAACGTATGTGGATCGGGGTCTGCCAGTACTGGTGCTTACCAAACCAACGATGTTCCGGTAATACCCACTGGCGTAGCATCTTCGCAGGTAGTATGCGACGGAGCGATGATCACCTGGGATGAAGTGGTGGAAGCTGATCAGTATTTAGTAGAGATTTCAGCCGATACATTTGCTACTATCGCTAGCTACCCAATTAGTAACGACACCTTAGTAGTAAGCGGACTAGTATCAGCCACCACTTACGCCTACCGTATTATCCCCGGCAATAGCTGCGGCACTGGCGATACTACCACGGTACTGACATTTACGACTGATAGTTTGCCTTCCGCTCCAGTGGATACTTTATTGTCGGTAGAACATAATCGTGCTACAGTCGCCTGGGATACTATTGTTAATGCTGATACCTATTCGATGGAGGTAGCTACCGATCTGCTTTTTTCTAGCCTAGTAGGTACGATAACGATGGACTCGACGACTGCTGAGGTTAAGGATCTGGTGCCGCTGACTACTTACTATCTCCGTATTTTTGCCGATAACACCTGCGGAAACGGCCCCTACTCCGATACGCTTACTTTCACCACTCCCCAGGATCCATTGGTGATTGACTCTCTAGCTTTGGTGGATTTATACAATGCTACCGACGGCCCCAACTGGGCGGATAATACCAACTGGTTAAGCGGAGATATTACTACTTGGCAAGGTGTGACTGTGGCTAACAACCGGGTTGCCCGACTGGATCTGGGAAACAATCAGCTTTCCGGCGCTTTTCCGGTAACCATGGATAGCCTGACCGGATTGGATTACGCTAATTTTCGGGATAACGCATTAAGCGGAACGGTAGGTAGCTGGATTAGTAACTTCTCGGAAGCTACCGATTCGCTGCTGATCAGCAATAATCAGCTAAGCGAGATAGCTGCTAGTATTGCGCATACTGCCGGAATTATTGATCTGGCCAACAATCAGTTTACTTTTGAAGATTTACTTCCGGTAGTAGACTCGCTCCCCCAACTAAGTTACGCCCCGCAGGCGGTGATAGGCTCGGTGACCAATACCTTTCGGGATGCGGGCGAAAGCTATACGCTGGTTCTCAATATAGACGATACCGTTACGACTAATCAGTATGTGTGGTTTCGGGATGGAGTAGTAGTAGATACTAGTAGTGTAGGTCAGTACGCGATGGATACGATTGTGGTCAGCGACGACGGGGTATACACCTGCGAGGTGACTAATACGAATGCTCCCGATCTCACCCTGGTGAGCGAACCCATGACGGTTAATGTACTGGCGTTGCCTAACAGCATTACCTTCCCTGAGATTGCTGATGTTGAGTACGGAGATGATCCGTTCGTACTGAATGCTTCAACTAGCTCTGGTCTACCCGTTTTCTTTGAGGCTATTGAAGGAGATAGTTTAGTAGAAGTAGTAGGAGATGTGGTAACGCCTATCGGTATCGGTCAGGTAACGATAAGGGCTACCCAACCTGGCGATGACTTTCATGAAGCGGCCAGTTCGCTGACTCAGCAGTTTACTATTAATCAAGGAACTCAGACTATTGCTTTTACCGCCATAGAGGACCAAGATATATTCGTGACTGACTCAATCGCTTTGTCAATTTCCGCCAGTTCAGGTCTTCCGGTAGATTTGACCATTGATGGCCCGGCGGAACTAGATGGAGAAGTACTTTGGCTATTAGATACTGGAACAGTTTCGGTGGTGGCTTTCCAAAGTGGAAATGAGTTCTATCAGCAGGCCCTTCCGGTAAGCCAGTCGTTTTTGGTCTTTACTTCCGATACCATTCCGGTAGTGGTTGAACCGCCGGTAGATAGTACTATCGATTATACCATCACCGTAAAAATACCTTCTGCTTCACTTTCGGCCACCGCCAGTCTGCATAAAGCCAGTGGCAGCAGTTTTATTACGGAAAAGGAGCAACCGCTCATTTCCGGAAGCAGTGCGTTCACGAAAGTACCCGGTGGCTACTATAGTGTACGGTTAAATCCTACCAACGATAATTATTTGCCCACTTACACAGGTGGTTATCTGACTTTAGCGCAGGCTAATATTTTGGGCTTAACTCAAGATACTACCGTCAATGTATCTATCATCGCCAAGCCGGATACTGCCAAACAGCAGGGCATAACGGTAGGTGGTACACTCAAGTTAGAGAGCACCTCCGGAGGTAGACTAACGGAAGAAACTGCTATGCCCAGTGTAGCGGTGTATCTGGTTCAGAAGTCTGATCAGGCTTTGGTGGGCTACGGATTTACAAATACCCAGGGAGTCTTCTCCTTCCCTAATATTCCGGCTGGTGATTATTATTTTTTAGCTGATTATGAAGGAATAGATTTCCTCGATAACGAGATAGAAGTAACCGATAAATCTCTTACTTTGGATGTTGCCGTAGGTGAATTGATAACCATTCGGAGTATCAGGGAAGAAATTCCACCGGCCCTGATTACGAGTATTGGGAGGGAGTTAGACGTTAACTTTACGGCTTACCCTAACCCAGCAACCGACCGACTAACAGTAGTGATACCCGCTGGCTGGAACGCTGCTTCGGTAACCGTGCTGAACACCATTGGGCAGACTATAATTAGCCAAACTGCCAACGGAGGCAAGAACAATATATCACTACGGTCTCTCCCGTCGGGGTTGTACTACGTGCGGGTACGGCAGGGAGGTGATTCGCACTTGCTAAGAATTGTGAAACAGTAGTTTTAGTCGATCAGATTGGAAAAGCCTCGGGGAGATACCCTGAGGCTTTTTTTGTACGAACAGATCAGAAGCTAACTGGTTCTTTCTTTAGAAAAGAGCTACCTTTGCGCTACTTTTTCACAGCCCAAAAATAACAATTTCATGTCTACCGGATTTTACCAAGTTCCTACTCCCACCAACGAACCTATTTATGCCTACGCTCCCGGTACACCGGAGCGGGAAGCCTTGCAATCTACCCTCACTGCATTACAATCGCGGCAGGTGGAAGTGCCTCTGTACATTGGAGGTGAGCAAATCAAAACAGATGTAAAAAAATCACTCAATCCTCCGCACAACCATCAGCATGTACTAGGACATTACTACGAAGGCGATGCCTCTCATGTAGAGCAGGCGATTAACGCGGCGGTGGGGGCGAAATATGCCTGGGAGAACATGGCTTGGGAGCAACGCGCCAGCATCTTCCTGAAAGCAGCTGAGCTAATTGCTCGAAAGTACCGCTACCAGATGAACGCGGCTACCATGCTTGCTCAATCTAAAACTGCCCATCAGTCGGAGATTGATGCGGTGTGTGAGATTGTGGATTTTTTGCGCTTCAATGTGAAGTATATGACGGAGATTTACGAACAGCAACCCCCTATTTCACCTAAAGGAGTTTGGAACCGGGTGGAGCAACGTCCGCTGGAAGGATTCATCTTTGCGATCACGCCATTCAACTTCACGGCTATTGCTGGAAACTTACCTGCGGCCCCGGCCATGATGGGCAATACGGTAGTCTGGAAACCTGCCGAGACTCAAATCTATTCGGCTAATCTACTGATGCAAATTTTCCGGGAGGCGGGGGTACCTGATGGGGTAATTAACCTGATTAATGTGGAAGGCCCAGTAGCCGGAGAGGTAGTATTTAACCATCCCGATTTTGCCGGCTTGCACTTCACCGGGAGCACCAAGGTGTTTAAGCAGTTGTGGCAAACAATTGGTAATAACATCGATGCCTACCGCTCGTACCCCCGCATTGTGGGTGAAACTGGCGGGAAAGATTTCATCGTCGCTCACCCTTCGGCTGATGCTAAAGCGGTGGCTACCGCTATTACCCGAGGTGGATTTGAGTTTCAAGGACAAAAGTGCTCCGCCGCCTCGCGGGTATACCTTCCTAATAATTTGTGGGACGAGATAAAAGGATACGTACTGGAGGACATTCAGCACATTCGGATGGGTGATGTAGCTGATTTTCGGAATTTTATGGGGGCGGTGATCAGCGAAGTCGCCTTCGACCGTATTGCCCAGTACATTGATAATGCTAAAAATGACCCTATGGTAGAGGTGATTGCGGGCGGAGAGTACGATAAATCCGAGGGCTACTTTATTCAACCTACGGTGTAGCAAGCACACGACCCCAAGTATACCACTATGTGCGAAGAAATCTTCGGGCCGGTGGTAACTGTCTACGTGTATCAGGCTGAGCGGTATAGTGAAACGTTGGAGCTGGTTGATCAAACTTCGCCCTACGCCCTGACTGGAGCGGTATTCTCGCAAGATCGTTACGCTATTCAACTAGCTACCCAGAAGTTGCGCCACGCTGCCGGTAATTTTTACATTAACGACAAGCCTACCGGGGCGGTAGTAGGGCAGCAACCCTTCGGCGGAGGTCGAGGCTCGGGTACCAACGATAAAGCCGGGGCGGCGCTGAATCTATTACGCTGGGTATCGCCTCGCACTATCAAAGAAACCTTTGATCCGCCTACCGATTTTCGCTATCCGTTTATGGACTGATAAATCGCTATTTACGACTTCTATCTTAGCAAGAGATGTACTAGAGCAAGAATTTCTAGTGTGCTAGCAAGAAATTGGAAAAAAATTTTGGCAGTTATAAAACTATTCCGTATAATAGTAATACTACTAATCTATGTAGTAAACCAAACTATGTTATTTTAAATACCGTCTGACTGTAAGTCTCATGAGCAAGCAATTTTCATCCGCACACCTACTTACTGCAGTGCTTACTGTGCTGCTAGTAGTAGTGGTTGCGGGTGAAGTTGCTTCAGCTGAAACAAGTTTGGGTGAAAAAGAGTCGTTAGCAACCTTCCTTACTGAAGGTTCAGCGGCTGATTGTTGGGTTGAGAACGATGCGACGCAAGAACAGGTATTTGTAAAAAGAGTCAAGAAAAATACTCGGGTTGGCAAAACACTATTACGCTACAAAAATACATACCACCAAAAAGGAATATCACTGGCGCTAGATAAAACAGGTGGCCATCAATATATATCTAGTCGGCATTCCGAATTACTGATTTTTTACTGCGTGCTGCAAATCTAGGTTGAACGTAATTTTGTCTATTGGTTGCCTCTGGTAATCGCCATTCATTATTAAGTATCAACTTTAACGCAGTAAATATTATGGAATCAGTTGTCACCGTACCTAAAGAAATTATTGGTCATTTTACTTTTGCTCCCCAAGAGGTACTAACTGACCCTTGGTTGATTGAACAACGAAAGTGGGCTTTAAGGAAAGCACTTGCTTTAGGAAATTTGTATCGCCACAAAGTAATGATCACCTACCACCTTTGCGACAGGACTGTTCAGCGGGTAGTTACTACCGTATGGGCGGTAACTGATCGCTACGTTACACTAAAGGGTGGACGAATCATTCCCGTGCATGCTATCTGTGAAGTAGAATTATAGAGGGTAATTTTTTAATATATGGACGTTTATTTTTTCATCTAGCAGTCTGGCAAGTGGTATTGCCAGACTGTTTTTTTATCGTACTACTTCAATTGCGTTGCAATTTTTGGTGATGGGTTAAAGTAGTTTTTTAAAAGAAATACAGATTGATAAATCGGCC
>CAKZYJ010000108.1 GCA_937884755.1 uncultured Flammeovirgaceae bacterium | reverse complement strand
AAATGTTTCGGTTTTCAAAACTGGGGATCTGATCATGCTCCTGAAATAGATATTGCCAGTGCTGATAATATATCTGTACTGAAGGGTGCAGCTGGCGTTCGTTACGGACCAGAGGCTTTGGGCGGGGTAGTAGTTGTAGAAGGAAATCCGTTAAAGCTATCGCAAAAGATGTACGGTAGTGTTGCTTCTGGTTACCAGACCAATGGCCAAGGATACCATGCCAATGCCCAACTTGGGGAAGGGTTTAAAAATTTTAGCTATCACATCGGTGGCAATTTTATGCGTGTTGGTGATAGAAGCGCGCCAAATTATTCACTGTGGAATACCGGAATGACCGAGTTTTCGGCTAACGCTGGTTTTCGGTATCACCTACCTCAGTGGGATTTCAAATTGTATTATAGCTACGTAGATCAGGAGTTAGGGCTGCTTCGGCCTTCAGTAGCTCGGAGCATTGATCTTTTTTCCGAAATAGTGGCTGCCGAAGAGCCAATAATGATGAGAGATTTCTCTTACGATATCGATGAACCCAAGCAAAATACTGCCCACCATCTGGCTACTTTGGAAATTGACTGGTATTCAAGTATTGGTAGGTTTTCCCTTCTATTAAGTCAGCAGATTAACGATCGGCAGGAATTTGATGTAAGAAGAAATGCCGATCGTCCTATTATCGATCTTACATTGAATACAACTGATAATCGGTTGATGTGGTATCATCCATCAGTAGGTGGTGTTGAGGGTACTGTGGGTCTGCAGTATTTTTCTCAGAATAATGACAACAATCCTGGTACCAATGTTATTCCTTTTATCCCCAACTATAATAACTACCGATTTAGTGCATTCGCCATCGAAAGCTTTCAACAAGGAAAGAATATTTTCGAGCTAGGCTTAAGACTAGACCATGAAATTAACTCAGTACGGGGACGTGAACAGGATCAGAGTATTTTTAGAAATGAGTTTACTTTCACCAACCTTTCTACTTCTCTGGGTCTCATCCGCAATCTTTCTCCCAACTGGCAACTAAGAAGTAATCTGGGGTCAGCATGGCGTACACCAAATATGGCCGAGTTGTACAGTTTTGGACAGCATGGCTTCAAAATTGAGTATGGTCTATGGCGCTATGAAAGCGAAAACAACGAAGAAAGCGGAGGATTAAATACAACCAGAATACTTACTGGGGACGATAAAGTTGTAGAAGCTGAAAAAAGCTATAAATGGACCAACGAACTCAGCCACAGTATAAACGGGAATACTCTCACGCTTACCAGTTATATTAACTACATCGATAACTTTATATTTGATCGTCCATCCGGTGTTGGGAGGTTTTTTTGGGGACCTGGACCAACCTATATATTTGATCAGTCCGACGCATTTTTTGTTGGTGCGGATGTTACCTATTCCCGATTGTTTACCGAGAACCTAAAAGGAACGTTTGGTGCTAGTTACCTGTGGTCGAGAAATGTGGAACGAAATGAACCGCTGATTAACCAACCTCCTATCAACATAAACGCTCAGCTAGCGTGGAAAACACCCTCCTTCTTCGGCTTAGATTTTTCCAAATTAACAATAGAGACTGGTTACACCTTTAGGCAGTTTCAAGCTCCGCGAACAATTGCTCCCGAACTTTTGGACGGAAACCCTGAAAACGGAGAAGTGGAGATTAACCTTGAATCTGAAATCTTTGATTTCAAGGATGTTCCGGATCCGTATTTCCTCGCTCATGCGCGTTGGCAATGGAAACGAGGGGATCTAGGCGGACAGATTGAAGTACGAAACCTGCTCAATACTACTTACCGAGATTATCTTAATCAAATGCGGTTGTTCGCCGATGAGCTTGGAAGAAATTTTCTTATTACAATTAATTATAACTTTTAAATCTAAAATCAAATGAAAATGAACATGTTAGAAAATGTAAAAAGGTATGGGAAGTACCTACCACTGCTAGGAATTGTTTGGATGACTTCCTGTAGCGATGATGATGCCCCTGAAGAGGAAAACTTAGTAGAAGTGTTTACTGACGTAACCCTGATTTTTACTAATGATGCTGATAACTCAACAATAACGGCAACTGCAACCGATCCGGATGGTGTAGGTTCACAGCCATTAGTAGTTCAGGATGAAATTACGCTAACCTCGGGAGCTACCTACACGCTAACCTACGATATTAAAAACGCTCTTGATCCCAATGACGTGGAGGATATCGGAGCCGAAATTCTAGATGAAGATAATGAACACCAGTTCTTCTACGGCTTTACCAATGGAGCATTCTCAAGCCCCGAAGGTGACGGAAACATTGACACCGCTTCTGATGATATCAACTACGAAGACCAGGATGAGAACGGATGGAACGTAGGACTACGGACAAGTTGGACCGCTGGTGATCCACTTACCGGTGGGGAATTCCGAACTAATTTACAGCACCAACCCGATGTAAAGACCGCTACCACCGGATCTAATGATGGAGATACGGACTTTGACCTCACTTTTGTTCTTAATATCGAGTAATTACAGTATCAGGCCGATTGCCAGCAAGGTGATAGGCCTTTATTTCCCCAATTCAGACTATGTTTGACCTACAGCTTCTGTATCCAGACATCGGCCATCACAAAAGCGAGTTTGTTCTTTTCTCTTCAGTAGTTGAACACTCAAGGCAAGTACCCTCCATCAGGAAATACATATCACCAATTTCATATTTTTCCAGCTTGGCTAAGTACTCCTCAGGTAAACAAGGAAGACATACTAATTTTCCGCACTCGTTGCATCTTAAGTGAGGATGAGTACTAACGTCGTGGTGCTCGGTAGAGTTGAAGATATACAGCCCAGTACCTTTATGATCAATAACCTTGAGGACTAACCCTATCGACTCAAAGGTATGAAGCGTACGATAGATAGTCACTCGGTCTACAGATATTGGCAGTTGTTTTTCAAAGTCCGTTAATGCAAAAGCTTTGGGGCTTTCCATCAAAAGTTCTAATAGTGCCACACGTCCATTGGTAATACGTTGGGCATGCTGTTTCAAAATTTTTATGGCCTGTCGCTTGCTCATACTTTAAAAGCTCAGATCAGTTGATAAAACTGCTTTCTCAAGTCGGTGTCGGTGAATTCCCCCGTATTCTAGCGTAGTGGTACGGCTAGTTTTATCATTCACTCCCCGGGTATATACACAAAGGTGCTCGGCTTCTACTACCACGATCACATCATCAGTTTTCAGGGCATCTTTGAGTTCATTGAATATCTGTAGAGTCATGCGCTCTTGCACTTGAGACCTCTTGCTATAATACTCTACCAACCGATTGATCTTGGATAAACCTATTACCTTACCCGAAGAAATGTAGGCAATGTGAGCCTTTCCCACAATGGGCAAAAAATAATGTTCGCAAGCGGATGTAAAGGTGATGTCTTTCTCCACCAGCATTTTGTTGTACTGATACTTATTATCGAATGCGGAAAGCGAGGGCTTGTTTTCGGGATTGAGTCCCTCGAGTAGTTCTTTTACGTACATTTTGGCCACCCGGTAAGGAGTGCCACTGAGGCTGTCATCGGTCAGGTCAAACCCTAACTCTTCCATGATACCACCAAGAGTTTTTCGATATTGACCATCTTCTCTTCGTCTGTTTTCACAAAGGCATCTTCTCTTAGCGGGTTATCTACCGAGGTCATGACGTGATTGTCCCCGTTAAGGTCGTGCTGATTTCTTTCTATTAATTCTTCGTCCATCTTCACAGCTATTCTAAATTTTTAATGAATTGCAGTTTGCGGGGTGCCTCCCGATTGTTCTCGGTATTCACCTTCCGGTAAAAGCAAGCTTTTCGGTGCTTACCGTGCTTATCGTAGGTGTGGCACACGCCATCACCCTGCAGAGTAACCTGGTATACCAAAGCATCCTGATCACAGTCAATCAGTATATTGTCTATTTTTAGGAAGTCACCTGAGGTTTCTCCTTTTACCCATAGCTGGTTGCGGGAAGTACTCCAAAAGGTTGCTAGACCCGTTTGTATAGTCTGCTGTAGTGCTTCTTCATTGATGGAGGCTAGCATCAGAAGTTGCCCAGTGTCCGTTTCCTGTACAGCTACCGGCAGCAGTCCACCGCGCTTTTCAAACTGGGGGGTGAGTTGAAGCCCTTCTTCCAAGTCTATGGATGCATAATTTTCTGTCAAATCCATGCTTATATATTACGACTATATGATTGCTCGTCTTTCATCAAAGCGTAATCACCAAATTTGGCATATTTCCGGCTAATGCACCATAGAGCTGGGGAAAACAACCTACTTGCCCCACCTCTATCATATTTTTGGGTTGTACACTGCCAGTACCGCATTGCTCAAATTCCCCTTCGGCCAAATCGCGCCTGAGAGCGCATTGGTCGCAGGCCATGACCAGCATTCCACTTTCTTGGGCTATCTTGTTAAGCCGCTCTCCAGTTTCGTTGCCTCTTCTCAGCACGTGTGCGTTATCATCAAAAAAGAACATACCCACCACCTCTACTCCATGAGTTTTTTGCTCCAATTGAGGTAATATCATAGTTGCTAACTGAAAAGTAGAAGCCATATTGGTTTTAAAAATGTAAGCTACTTTCATGGTGGTATCTATTCAATTAGTTATTGCTTTAGGTATCCAATTAGGGTTTTGAAGAAATAAAATACTTGAGCCAGAGACGGGAGTCCGGTCTCCGTTTCTGGATACTATCCATTTATTTGATTGACTTCTTCGGCTATTGCCTTGATTTCATCTAGCAAGTGCTGCTGAACTTGCAAGTGCTGCTCTGGGGTGAGATTCGTCTGCTCACCATGGCTATGGTCGTGATCGTGATCGTGGTCATGATCGTGCCCAGCATGGTCATGATCGTGTTCGTGCTCAAAACCAGGTACCTCCACTAGCTGTTCATCCCATTCTTCTAGCGAGCGGCTGATAGAGTCCAAATCTGCCTGGTAGGTATTTACAAACAAGGAATCCTCATTGGCTTTCAGTTCATTCATTTGCTTATTCGTCATCTGACGAATTTCTACGGCTTCCTTATGAAGCTCGAACGCTTGTTGCAAGTTTTCATCCGTTTTCTTACTATCCCCACAGGCTACTATTAGAGCCATTATTCCAAGGGTGAGGATTAATGGTTTACAACTGTTGAAGAAAGGTGTTCTAAGTATCATTTGATTAGGATTAGTGATAGTTTATTCCTACTATTTCGTATTGCTTTTTGGGATAGTTTTTATACCAAATTAATGCAACACTATTACAAATATAGAGCTAATTACAATAAGTGCAACATGGTTGCGTTTGGTAATTTTACTCATTACTTTTAGCTTGAATACAAGGTTAATGTTCAGTACCCATTCGCTGTCGTTTGCTTATAATCAACAAGTAAGTTTCCAATTCCCAGATATTGAACTGGAAGCTGGTGAAAATCTGCTGATACTGGGGGAGTCTGGTATCGGTAAAACCACTTTATTGCACCTGATGGCGGGGTTGTTACAACCTCAGTCGGGAAGGATAGAACTGATGGGAACTCTCATTCATGAACTCTCTTCGGGGCAATCAGACCGTTTTCGGGGTAGTCATATTGGCTTGGTGTTTCAGCGGCCGCATTTCGTTCGCGCTCTTTCTTTACAGGAGAACCTAGCTCTAGTACAACATTTAGCCCGGAGGCCACCGGACAAATCGCGAATAAAAGAAGTTCTGGACGGCTTGGGCATTGGTCATAAGTTGAACGAGAAACCACATCGGCTCAGTCAGGGCGAGCAACAACGGGCGGCCATCGCTCTAGCGGTGGTTAATCGTCCCCAACTGATTCTGGCGGATGAGCCTACCTCTAGCCTGGACGATAAAAACGCCCACCGGGTAGCCCGCTTACTAAAAGAACAGGCTTCCACCACTGGGGCACAGTTAATCATCATTACGCACGATCAGCGATTGAAAGAGGAGTTTCCTAATACCATTACATTATGAACATTTTCCGCCTCAGTTTGCGAAATATGACCAGCCGTCCGCTCAGTACCACCCTGAGCTTGGTACTGCTAACGCTTGGCGTGGGCATGATTGCCTTGCTATTGCAGGTGAACCGCCACATCCAAGAACAAATGGAAAATAATATTCGGGGGATTGACATGGTAGTGGGAGCCAAAGGCAGCCCGCTGCAATTGATTCTTTCGGCGGTATACCATATTGATGCTCCCACCGGTAATATTGCCTTACCTGAAGCGGAACGGCTTCAAAAAAATCGCCTAGTTGCCTCCGGTATTCCCCTCTCTTACGGTGATAGCTACCAGGGTTACCGTATTGTCGGCACCGATCACCAGTACCCTAAACTCTACGCCGCCACTGTCGCTGAGGGGCGGCTCTGGCAAGCTTCCTTTGAGGTAACCGTCGGGGCAACGGTAGCCAGCCTACTGAACCTAAAGATTGGCGATACTTTTGTGGGATCCCACGGACTAACCGAAGGTGGGGAAGCGCACGGTGACCATGCGTATGAGGTAGTGGGCATATTTGACCCTTCTAATTCGGTACTAGATCAACTTATTCTTACCCCTACTGAAAGTGTTTGGGAAGTTCATAATCACGAAGGGGAGGAAGCGGCTACAGCTTCAACCGAAAATGAAAGCCCCACACAAGAGAAAGGAGAAGAACATGACGAACAGGAGGGGGAAGAGCATCACGAACACGACGAAGCACATGAGCACGAGGAAGGTGAAGAACACCATGAAGATGAAGAAGAACAGGAAATAACTGCTATGTTGGTTAAGTTCCGAAGCCCGATGGGGATGGTGCAGCTTCCAAGAAGAGTGAACGAAGATACCAATATGCAAGCCGCGGTACCCGCCTACGAGATCAGTCGGCTGTTCAACCTAATGGGAGTTGGGGTAGATACGCTCAGCACCATTGCGCTGATAATTATGGTGGTATCGGGACTCAGTGTTTTCATTAGCCTGTACAATGCGTTGAAAGACCGGCAGTACGAAATGGCACTGATGCGTAGACTGATAATCATACTTGTGCTGTTTATCGCTACTTCGGGGTGG
>CAKZYJ010000107.1 GCA_937884755.1 uncultured Flammeovirgaceae bacterium | reverse complement strand
GTAGGAACAAGCTCCCGCGCCAGATTAGACTTTAGATGAATATCTGGCAGCGGCTGGAAAACCAAGGATACCTGCGAAGCAATGTTTTCAGCTTCATACTTATTCACAAAATCAGTCATTTGGGCCTGCACATTCGCCACATCAGCCCCTGGGTGAAGCAAGGTATACACGTAAGCCCAACCGGCTCGTTCATCTATATCGCGGTACGACAGCAGCATTTCCCCCGGCAGGTGAGTATTGGTGGGCGGATCAGCCATCACCCCGGTTACTATGTAGAGCAGCTCCTCGGCCGCCAGACTGCCCGCTACGTACAGCTCCCGATCCAGCACATCGGTACTACCGAAGTAACGGCGAGCCATCGTTTCGGTGAGCACTACCGAGCGAGGTTGCACCAAGGCGGTTTCCACGTTTCCCGCTATCAACGGAAAGTCAAACACCTGAAATACCTCCGGATCAGTGACGTAAGCGTGCTCGGGGCGGAACTTCTCATCTTCCACCCGGATGTACTTCTGCTCCTGATTCTGAAAGCGAACGAGTGTTTCTATCTCGGGTACATCGTTCGGTAGCTCATTCACGTAATCCACCGGCACCCGGGCCCAGTGCACATTGTACTCGCCACCGGAATCAAAACGATACGAAGCTCGGTAGATACGATCGGCCTGGGTATGAAAATTCTCGAAGCTGGTTTCGTAGTGCAGGTGGATCAGAATAAGGATGAAAGCCGTGAAGCCAACTGCTAGCCCAATAACGTTCAGCGTGGCGTAGAGTGCATTTTTTCTGAAATTACGAAGACTGATTTTGAGATAGTTTTTTAGCATAGCCGGAAGTTAGCGAATAGAAATTGGAAAAGGCAAGGAGCTTGGCGCAAGGAGTGAGATGTATGAACTCCCTATAGCATACAGGCTACCACAGTAACGATAATAAAAATGAGCAATAGCTTTTTCATAAGCACGCTATTAAGAAAGCGGAGCTGTTTTTGATTCTTAGCCAAGGTAGAGAATTCCTGAGAAGAAGGGAGTTAACGATATGTTAAAGCTGGTTAAAAAATGTTAATCGGCTACTTTATTTCTTTCTCAACGCAATAGCGCAGGTGACTACCCAGAGTACAAACAGTGCTTCAATCATTCTCTGAATCAGCCCAATATAAGCTGAAGTCGGGTCAGATAACAGGAGAATGACAAGTAGTATGCTTCCTCCACCGTAGGCCATTGCTTGTAGTGACAATCTATTGTATCCGGGCGAACGCTTTAAACCCAGACCGATAAGAATGATGCTAATGGGCGCAAAGGAGTAAGTGAGTATCCCTGCTAAATTATGAATTAGCTGCGCTACGCTAGGGTTGACAAGATCCGGGTTGCAGCCGCTATCGCAGGGGAAAAAGCCAGTAATTACCGTAGCAATACCATAGAAAATACTAAGCCCGTAGAACCCAGCTTTAGTCGGCGAAGTTGGCGGAAATTTTCTGTACGCCAGAAGGCAAAAAGTAGTTATCAGAATTCCACTAGGAATATAGCCGAATGTTCTCAATACCAAGCCGTATTCGGTATCGATGGCGTAAGATTCGCTGATATACTGGCTGATGAAGCTATAGTTCTCTAGAAGCAAACCACCTGCCAATGAGGCGGTTACAAACAGACCAACTCCTAAAATGCCAATAAAGGAAATGACTTTACCGTTCATATTTCTGCTAGCCAAGAGTAGAGAAAAAGCTGCAATATATACTCATTTATACATTATCACTGCGCCCAAACCGGTAAAGTACGCTGGATGTCCATGAGGGGAACCACAATCAGGAACAACGTGATGGTAAGCAGCACCACGCAGATCAGATTGAGCCACAATCCACAGCGAGCCATTTGGGTGAGCGATACTCTTTCGCTGGCAAAGATAACCGCATTAGTGCCGGTGCCCGACGGTAGCATAAAGGCAAAGGAGCAGGCAAAAGTGGCCGGTATCATCAGTAGCAACGGATTAATCTGGCTGGCAATAGCCAGAGCGGCGAGTACCGGCAGAAAGATATTAGCCGTGGCAGTATTGGAATTAATTTCGGTCAGAAAGATCATCAGGCTCACCACCAACAATAAGATAACCAGCATGGGGTACTGATTGATAAAGGCTAACTGCTGCCCCACCCAATTAGCCAGGCCGGTTACCTGAAAGCTTTCGGCAATGGCGTAGCCGCCGCCCACAATCATCACCACTCCCCAGGGAATAGTAGCCGCCGCTTTCCAGTTAAGCAAAGGAGCGGTGCTCTTCCACTCACCCGACGGGATCATAAACAGCAGTAGCGCTCCAACCATCGCAACGGTGCTATCGTGCACGTAAGAAGCGTAATCGCCCAATAGAGCACTCCAACCCGGAATCACAAAGTCGCCGATGGCAATATTCCGGCGGAAAACCCAGCCGAGGGCTACCATAATAAAGATAATAAGCACCCGCCGTTCACCCGAGCGCATCTTTCCTAACGACTGCAATTCTCTTACAATCACATCCCGCCCATTGGGAAAATTCCCGCTGATACCGAAGTAGCGGATGAGGTAGAACCAGATAATCGGTAGAAAGATCAGTACCAGCGGCACTCCCAGTTGCATCCAGTCGAAAAAGCTAATCTCGGGTGCCTGCGGAAACAGCTTCCCAATAATTCCCACCAGCACCAGATTGGGAGGGGTACCAATCAGCGTAGCAGTTCCGCCGATGCTGGCCGCGTAGGCAATTCCCAGCATTAGGGCCAGGCTAAATTTGTCCGAAGTGTCAGCATCCAAGCGTTCTTCGTTTTGCTTGATCAGGGCCAGGGCAATGGGTAACATTAGCAGTACTACGGCTACGTTGGTAATCCACATGGAGAGAGCCGCGGTAGCAATCATAAAACTGAGAATGATGCGCCGATAGCTGGTGCCAAACACATTGATGATCTGCAAAGCAATACGCCGGTGTAGGTTTTGCAACTCAATGGCCTTCGCAATGAAGAAGCCCGCCAGCAGCATTAGCACGTAGTTGTTGCCGTAGTTATGCGCCGTCTGATCGGCCGGAAGCACGCCCAGTAGCGGAAACAAGGCTACCGGTACAAAAGCCGTAATGTAGATCGGAATAGCCTCAGTTACCCACCAAACCGCCATCAGCAAGGCTACCGCTGCCGCACTCTGAGCCGCCGTAGTCATACCTTCGGGTGTCGGCATTAGCCAGACGACTAAAAACAATAAAGCTCCGGCCAGTAGCCCGGCCGTTTTCTGGGTAGACATAATTCAGGTAGGTCTATTACGCAGCAATATAGGTGATTTTAGCGGAGAAATATTTCTAGTGGTTTGGAGGGTGATTTCTCCATTACTAGCTAGCGAGCCTAGAGTTGGGTTGGTTATTCGCTATTCATTTTCGCCAGATACTCCCGTGGGGTCATAATCGATAAATCACTTGCCTTATAATCCCTGGTATTTCGAGTGATAATAATCTTATGCCCCGATTCCTGAGCACAATAATTTTGAACGGCATCTTCAAAGTCTTTAAATTCTGATTGCGAAGCCTTATTGATTGTGGTTTGTCCCACATTTTCTACCTGAACCAGCTTCAGTATCTTCTTCGTTTTACTATCTGCCGCCCTTTGGTTTTCTAATTTCCCAATAATGTAATTAATATTGGTAATACTGATGGGTGATATACAAAGTGATATACTAGTGGCGAGTGAATTTTCAAATATCTCGGCAATCTCATCGGTGAACGGTTCTCTATCAAGCAATAAGTCCAACAACACATCAGAATCCAGGAATATCTTGTTCATTTCTTTAAGTACTTTTCTACCAAGGCATCTTGCAGTAATTCTTTATATGAACCGAATTCCTCCTGCATTTTAACCGAGCCTTTCAATTCAAGTACAAAAACGTTAGCCAGCTTTTTCTTTCTGGTCTTCCGGGGCTTCGGTAGTGATTTCAAATATTCCTCCACAATACTCGATAGACTCCTTCCTGATGATTTAGCGTATTCTTTTGCTTCATCTATCACCGATTGGTCGACTGATAATGTTAACTTATTCATACGTATTTATTTTTACGTACAATATACAAAGTTTGATACTTTTCTCTCAACCAGATAATTCAGGATGAGATATAATTTCTAGCAGTTCGGATTATGGTTTTCTTTTCTGTGCCGAGGAGTACCTTTACAGAACACCCTCAGCAGCAGATAAAATGAACCGTAATACTTTTTTGAAAAATTTTCTGACGGCGGATATTACATTCCGTTCTTCGGCGTTTACTTAGGGTAAATAGCGATAGCTATACCACTTCTCTTTATTACTTCTCTCTTACTATTTCTCTATTCTTCTCGGTGACTGATATGCTCAGAGCGCAACAGCTCTCCGCACTACTGCTATTAGTGCGTCCGTCAGTCTATTGGCTTGCACAATTTTAACCCCTATAATATTTATTACTCATGAAGAATGTATTTGGAATTTTAGTAGTCGTATTCACCATTTTCTCAGCCAGTTGCTCGGAAGAGGACGTGGTTGACCCTACTCCCGAACCCGAAGTAGAAGAGGTAGCCGCCGAGTTTGATGCGGGCACCACCGAAGTTCAGGCCGGGGAAAGCGTGAGTTTTACTGACCGCTCTACCGGTAAGCCCACCTCTTGGCAGTGGACCTTTGAGGGTGGCGAACCGGCCACCTCTAGCGAGCAAAACCCGGTGGTAGTGTACAGCACTCCGGGCGTTTACGATGTAATACTCACCGTTACTAACCAGCACTCGGAACACTCCCAAACCAAAAGTGAGCTGATTGAGGTAGAAAGTATTGCTGAAGAAGAAATAGACGCCGACTTTACCTTTGATAAAGACTCGGTAGTGGTCGGCGATAGCGTACAGTTTACGGATGCCTCTATCGGTAACGTTACTTCCTGGGAGTGGACGTTTGAAGGCGGAAACCCGGCTACCTCTAGCGAGCAAAATCCTAAGGTGACCTACGATACCCCCGGTACCTATTCCGTAAGCCTATCGGTTACCAACGAAACCACTGACAATACTTACTTTGCCAGTACGCTCATTACGGTAGTGGAAGGCACCGGGGATTTTACCCTGGCCGGACAGTGGCTGCTGGAAGATAATTCTACCGGAGTGCTGATCGGCTCTATTGTAGAGTACAATCCCGAAACCAATGAGGCTACGCTGGTGCATATTGAATCCAATACCCACTGCTTTGAACTAGGCGATGCTTCTTGGATAGATATCGAGCCCACCAAGGATGGATTTACCTTGAAAGAAATGTACCGCAACTGTTTCACCCATCTTTACGCGGAGTCTAGCATTACTATCGTCAATGAAAATGAGCTATATATGGAAGGTGAGTTTCAGGGAGTGCCCTTTAATCGTACCTGGGTGCGGTATGAAAGCGAAACAATGTACAACCTGAACACCTATCTGGAAGGAACCTGGGAGGATGTAAGCGAAGAAAAAGTGTTTGCCGGAATAATGATCAAGGCTGACCTAACCACCGGTAAAGGGGTGGTAGTAGATGAGGGTGACCAGAGTCTGTGCTGGCAAGTGGATGATCTGGCCTGGGATGAGATTCAACCGGCCGTTACCGGCAGTGGTTATTGGGTGAGTGGCCTGGTAAAAGACTGTGTTACCGAGGGACGCACTACCTTTTACATTCGGATTGTTGATGAGAACAACTTTCATTACGAAACTGAATTCGGGGATATACTGGCGGAATTTAAGCGAGTGGAGGAATAAGAAAGTTAGGATTGTTTGTGTTGCTAGGTTTTGAAAGGGAGTGTTATGCCAGTCATGGTCGGAAGATTTATTCTTCCGACTTTTTTATTTCTTGGGACCTCA
>CAKZYJ010000106.1 GCA_937884755.1 uncultured Flammeovirgaceae bacterium | reverse complement strand
CTACTCTTGCTGGAATTGACTCCCTCCGAATTGCAACTGGTAGCAGGTGACCAGCTTATTGCGAATAAAAAGATATAGATCAGACACGGAAAGGCTACCGTAATTGGCACTAACTCCCCATGGAAACCGATCTTTGATTACGATGGTTACCGCAACCAAAGATTCATCTCTCGGATCAGGAAGTAGATAGATGCGGGCATCTTCAATAAAATCTAGGGATCGAAGTATCCGCTCACTATCGGCTAATTGAAAGGCGTTAACCGAGTCACCCTCTATAAATAGCACGTTTTTTCGGACGAGTGGAGTCCGAGTACTGATGCGAACACGATCTAAAATCTCCCCCAAACGGGTTCTTTCCAATCGGGTAGTATCCCAAACTGTGCCGTCCAGTAAGGGCACGTGGAATACCTGAATAGTACGGATGGTTTTTCCCGCATATGGTTGAAAGTAACTTTCACTTTTGACAACAACATCACTTTCGTAAACCTCTGGAGCAGGAGGTCGGACCAGCATTTTGTAAAGCTCCCGAGTGATGCGGTTTCGTTGAGCCTTCTGCTTCAGGCTATCGTAAAAAACCTCAGACTTAAAGTAGGGATTGGCCTGGATTTTATACTGAACAGTATCCGACAGCACAAACAAGGTATCCTGAGTCGGAATGTAGATGGTATCAGATAGCACCAGTACCTGATTGATTTTCACTCGAATGGTATCCAGCGTCTGGGCCTTCAACATTAATGGAAAACCGAATACCAAAAGGAGAACTACTGTTTTCTGCACTACTACTGCGTTCAGAAAATATCTAATTTACATCAAGTGTCCTAAGAAGAAAATGCCACCGATAGCTTAACCATCGGTGGTTAATTCTGATAAAAGAAAATATTAGAAGAGACTAAGATTCTCGTTCGTCTTCCAATTCTTTCAGAAACGGAATGTTCTGCTGAATTTCCATATTGATTACTGATTGCAGGTATTTTTCCAGTTGCATAAATTCGGTAGCTTTTAGGGCACCAATAGCCTTACTCAGTTTCTTGAAGTACTGCTGCTGAAGCTTCTCCCGGCTAATATTGTTTTTGAAAACCGTATTGGCAATTTGGCTCGCCTTCTCAGGAGTCATATTTTCGTAGTTATTGGCATAATCCATAATATTATCTATTCGCTTAGCGCCAATGCTCTTCAGTTTGGAAGAATATTCTTCGTAAATAGGCCAAAAGGCCGCCGATTCAGTTTCGTTCAGCCCCATATATTCTTTCACCAAAGCTTGCTTTTCCATCCCCCAAATGCTCTGCAACAGTTCTGTTTCCTGCCGGTGAGATTGGGCTGAAGATTGAAAAGCTACTCCCATACAAATGAACATGCCTAAAGCCGCCGAAAGAAAATTTTGAGTGGTGTTCATGATTCTCATTTTTTATGTGTTAGTTAAATTTAATAGTTAATCCGGTAACAATACCAAAGTCGAAGGTTTGGGCTTCACCGCTGGGTGGTTGGCTATCGTAGTTGGTATAAAAGCTAAGACTGAGGGCAAAATCTTTGATAAACTCCCAGGCAAGTCTGATATCACCGTCGAGCCGGTATCGCCCTTGCTGGGATAAGCTGAGATAGGCTACTTCCTGAAAAGTAAACTGTATGTCAGGGTTAGCAAAATTGAAGAAATCAAACTTGAAAAGAACCGGTGCCTCTACCAGTACTTGCGTACTTTGTTCGTTTGTGCCCAACTCCTGGTTTACTACAAGACCACTGGATAGGTCTGCTTGCATATGACGCCGAACCAGAAACCGTTTACCCAACCCCCCGCCCTGCTGCCATCGTCGTAACAAACCAAGTTGAAGATTACGTTGATAGCTAACCAAAACTAAAGCAAACCAACTGGACTTAGAGTATAAGTAGGCCGAAAGGTCTAGGTTTTCACGATCTCTCGATAAAGAATCTTGCTGCTGCGTAATGATAGTTGAGCCATTAAGATTAATGTCGGCTCTTTCGCCCTGATACTTTACCAGACCGTCAAAATTAAATCGGCCAATGTTACTAGATCGAGTATAGTTGTAGCCTAAATTGACATTACCGGCAAGGCGTCGGAGAAATTTTCTTCGGATGAAGATCAAACGGTTGATATTCTCTAGGTGCATTAGTAGCCGAAAATCGGGAGTCTGAATGTAAATGTCCCCACTTTTTTCGGCTAGTTCCAGTGTGCCGATATAACGCTGGCGGCTCGTAGTTTCAATCCGGTAGACATTTGATGTAGCCGATAAGCCCGCAATATTGGTGATCTTAATGTTTACGATACCCACGTTTTTGGCGTCAAAGCGTAACCTTCCCAGGTTAATCTCCTGCACCTCTCCAATTAGAATCTGATCATTCTTCATAAAGAGCGTATCTCTAACTTGAGCAGGGAGAAAAAATGGAAAAATTACACCAGCCAAAAGCAAAACCAGTCGTTTAACCGTCAAATCAATGATGTATTCCTAGAAGTCTGCTGTAGATAAGGGGGAATCCCCCAAAATTTAGATCATATCCTCCTTCTGGAGACGACTGACAATTACACGGGCAAATTCTTCAGCGAACTTGTCTAGGTTAGCCGGATTATAGGTTCTCGATTGGGCGGTCCAAAGTAGTTCTTCAGTTTCGGCATCGTACAGATTGCTTTCCAGGAAGTAGGTTTTGTCTTGAGTATAGTAGCCCGGGTCGTAAACCATCGGATAACGATAGTCATAGTAATTATAGAAACCACCATAAAATCCGTAACGTACTGTAGGGGCGTAGGTAGCTGCTCCCGGTACGTATCGGGTTTCACTTTTTTCGTCAAGTAAAGCCACCGTAAGGATAGCGTCACTGCCATTTTGACGAATCTTCTCCAGCATCATATCCCGGTTCTTCTCTACATCATTGGTTTCACTGGGAGTGAATAACTTTCCGCTATTGGTTACCTTTACCCCCGCCTCTTGTAGTGCAACGGCTAGCTCACCTTCCACCGTAGAACGGGCCTCGAGGTCTCGGGTCATTGCAGCCACCAGGATGTTCTGGTAATCAGAGTCTTCCATGTCTGGGTTTTGCCAAGATGCAGTAATTTGAGTAGAAGGACTGCAAGCAATAATGAATAGTGGTAAAACGATTAGGTATAATAGTCGCATAAGAAATGATTTAGACGTGTAGTTAATCAATTTAGAGGACTCAAAGATAAAGAATTATTCCTCCAACAAAAGAGCGAGAAACATATGCTTCAATTACTTTCAATGATTGATTTTCCCGAAGCCTGAGCGTAACCACGTAACGAGCGATAGGAAGTGAAATATTTGTAGATATTGCTTACGTAGTGTACTGTTTCCCGGCCAATATCATTAGCCACAACCATCTCAACGCTATCGAACCAGTGGTTGGGATTTAGTCCCTTTCTTTCCGCTTTTTTTCTCAAACGGTTAATCCGAGCCGGACCGGCATTATAGGCTGCTAAGGCAAATAAGCCCTGATTTAATACATCAATACTATCGGATTTATAGTAGCGGTCGATTAAAAACCTTAGATACTTAGTACCGGCGTGAATATTGTTCTCCACCTTATCCACCCCCTGAATATTGATAGGATTTCCCGCTGCAGTTTTCGGCTTGATCTGCATAATTCCTACCGCCCCGGCATGACTTTTAGCATTTTGGTTTAATCCTGATTCCTGATAAGCCAGAGCGGCTAGTAGCAGCCAATCAAATTGGTACATATCTGCGTATTTCACGAATAGCCCCTGTATATCAACCAGTCGCTGGATGGCTGGAGGAGAGAGGGCATTTTTCAGGTACTTGTCATTTTTTAGATATCGATTGAAAAGAATGTTACCCATCAGGGTTCCTTTACGGTTCTCCCGGATAAATTCATTTACCTTCTGGGCAAACTGGGGACTATTTTGGCGGAAAGCCCAAGCGTAAGAAGCATTGGAATTAATAGCGATTTCCGGGTGAACCTTCAGGCTATCAAGCACCTCCGACCAATGTCCGGCAATGTATTCTTCTACTACAGTAAAAGGAATTATTCCGGCACTCACCATTTGCAGAGCATCTTCCGTTTCCAGATATTCGGCCAGCGGCTCAATTTTAATGGGTTCTTTTCCAGCTCGAACCAGTGAATCGCTTAGACTTTCCAGTCCCTGACGAAAACTGCTGGTGGGATGCACAAAAACTCGCTGCCCAGCTAAATCAGCCCTACTTTTTACAATAGGCGACTTTGGACCACTTATTAGTATCTCATTAATGCCCGAAATGGTAGGAAATGAGAAATCAATAATATCTTTACGGTCATCGGTCACTGTAAGTCCCGAAACAGCCAGATCACCGTAGCCATTTTTTAGTAGGGGAATAATACGGTCGTGGCTAGTCGGTATGAAGATGATCCTCACTCGGGGAGTACCCGAAATAGTACCTAGCTCCTTGTTCAATGCTTCCTCAAACATGTTCAGAGCTTCATAGGCTAAGCCTCGTCGCTCACTGCCATCAATGAAGTAGTAAGTATGATTATAGGGAACCAGCGCTCTAATTCTCCTTCTGGCAATCATGCTATCCAAATCCCCAAACATAGGTTTACCCAAACCAATAATTTCATCCTGGGGATCGTGAGGAGGAGGCCCTTCATAACTAACCGATTCAACCCCTGGGTTTGATACTATCAAATCTCCTCGACCGTCAGAATCACCTAAGCTATTATCGTCAGCAGTATTTGAAGAAGATGTACAGCTTACACAGAAGCACCCTAGCAGTAGACTCAAAATCAGATATTGGTACCACAGCAGTCTCATATTTGCTCCTTCGGTTACGCTAACTCCTGGAAGGCTGCATCCTGCGTTTGTTGCCGCTCCAGTAGCTTATCACCTTTTCGTAGTTTTAATCCCACAGCTACTAGTACCACTCCTGCCAGTAGTGAGCAGAACCCGATTATCCACATGAGTGAACCATAACCAAGAATGGGCCGGGCAAATATCAACAACCCAAAAAGCACGGACAGTACTCCACCCAGGATTAACCAGCCCTCACCTTTAATTTCCTTTCGAAGTTGAATAGCCATAGCAATGCGAGCAACTCCACTGAAAATAAACCAAAAGGCAATGGTAAATGAAATGACCAGAAGCGTGACTCCCGGCATGAAAAACAACAATAATCCCAGCAGAAGACTGATACCTCCTTCGGCCAGAATAAGCCATTTATCTTCGCGCTGTTGCCAACTCTGAATGGCCGCAATAATGGTAAAAACTCCATCCGCTATAATCAGGATTGAGAACCAGATAGCCAGCGTGGCCGCCGTAAGGGTCGGATTAACAAAGGCCAGTACCGCAAAGATAATAAGTAAGGCTCCTTTCAGTACGAGCATCCACCAGTTTTTGAATAAGGCTTGTAGCATAAGGCAGTATTAGTTTGTAGAGGTTATGAGGATATTTCCTGAATATACTATTTTTCTTGCAACTGATATTTTAATAAATAACTAGCCACTCGGCTCGTATCGGTTTTCACGCTATCCTGCTCTATCATTCTGAAATTCCAATAGACAGAATCGAGTCCCTCCTGCTGAAAAAAACCGGATACTACCTGCTTTCTCCTGCGCCATAGTTCTTCCTGTACCGAATCGATTCGGCTTTCGGAGATCAGTTGTTGGCAGCTAGCGTATATATTATCTTCAGTGATAGTATCTACGGTGGGCAAAGCGCTTTCTAAAAACCGAACAAAGGAACTATCATTAGGGTCTAGGATGGTTTGTAGCAACCAGGAAGAATCCTGACTAGCCACACCCTGGCTTACCCTGTACTCTTTCTTGG
>CAKZYJ010000105.1 GCA_937884755.1 uncultured Flammeovirgaceae bacterium | reverse complement strand
GCTGATGATTCAACGCCTTAGAGTAGGTGGTCGCAGCCCAGTCAGGCGAGACCCGGTCAGGCGAGATTACGCGGTAACCGCCCGGTCATTTATCATTACTCGGTGCCCGCTGTGCTAAGATGACTTGAGCGTCCCGCGCTAGCTCATCGAGCATTCCGAAAGAACTATTGAACATTGCTGCACTGGAAATTAATAACATGTTACCAAATTGTTAAGTAGTAATAGGTACTATTTTTTTCGTATTCTAAGCCAAGGTTAAGCGAGCCCTGAAATGAATCACCAATGTTAAGTTGACATGAATTTTGACCTAAAAAGTTGATTATTTTCTAATCTAAAAATTCAGCATCCCTACCCTAACCATTCTAATTTTAAGTCATCTAAACCAACCATTATAAGCATGCCCCTTGTTTTAAAAATCGGTTTTCTCGGGCTGCTACTATTGATCAGCTATCAGTACTTTCAAATACAAATTTTTGCCTACCCTGACCCAATACCCTTTTCTGGGTCATACTTTTATAACCCGTATCATTCACTAGAAACTTGTTGGCAGAAAACCAATTTCCACTCCCATGCCATTGCTTGGGGTGGTTTAACCAATGGTCATCAGCCTGGTAATGAAGTTCAGACTGCCTACCGGCAACTTGGATACGATCTTCCCTACCTCTCCGATTATTTCTCGGTGAACGCTACGCAGGATGTTTGCTCGGATAGCTTCATGCCAATTTATGAACATGGTATGAATATCCATAAGTCTCACCGTTTGGCTATCGGCAGCGAAAAGGTGAGCTACTTTGATGTGATGCTTTTTCAAAATCAAGACATCCGGCAATACCTGATTAAACGGTTAAAACAAACGGCTCCTATTGTTGCCATTAACCATCCTACGATGCGAGACAGCCATCCCATTCGTATGTTGGAGAACCTATCGGGATATGACTATCTAGAAGTCATCAATAGCTTCCGAGTAGCCACTACCCACTGGGATGCAGCCCTGTCTGCCGGCAAACCGGTTTATATCCTTGCCAATGACGATTGTCATGATATAAGAAAAGCCCATAAAATTGGAAAAAGCTGGACGATGGTGCAATCGAACCATCAGCACCGTGACTCAATACTATACGCACTTCGTCTGGGCAAAACCTACGGAGTACAACGCCTACACGATTCCTTAAGTATAGAGCAGCTACAGACTATGATCTGGAGACGTCAATCGGATAACCTTGTTAAATCATTTTCTGTCACAAATGGTACCATCAACGTGAAGTTTACCAAGCCTATAAGTACTATTCGAGCTATCGGCCAAAACGGAACCTTGCTAAAAGAAACAGCCAATACCGATGAATTCGGGTATTCATTTCAACCCGGTGATTCCTACGTACGCCTGGAGGCTCAAACCCCGGCATTAGCGTATTTTTTTAATCCAGTCATCCGATACGATGGCAAGAATATACCCTCAAACGTTCTTACTGCCAAAGTCCGGTTTTGGCCTACTTTCTTGTTACGGCTAAGTATTATTTACTGTAATCTGTTGGTTATCGCCTTGCTGTTGAAGCCTTACTTTAAGGCTGGATTACAAACCTTGCCCCCTTCCCCTGTTTTCACTCCTAATTACCCTTGACCTGATGCCTTCCACTAACCTATTTTCGGTGTTCTCTGAACTGGGTACTACCAAGTTCAACGGTTCTAGGGCTCATTGGCTCGCTGCTTTTACCCAATCCAGCGGTCAACTACCGATGGTTACGGTACTGGGAATCCTACTGTTCTTTGGGAAGTTAGCGGGTTGGGATATTTACATAGTAGACGAGGCAAAAAATGCCAGTTGCGCCCGAGAAATGCTAGAAAAGGGTAATTGGATAGTCCCTACGTTCAATGATAGCCTACGCGCTCAGAAACCACCCTTACACTATTATTTTATGGCTCTTGGTTATCACATTTTTGGTATAAATGAGTTGGGAGCTCGCTTCTTTTCTTCCCTCTTTGGCTTGCTTACTGTAGTGGTTATGTACTTGTTTACCAAGCGCTTTTTACCTGTCCGAGTGGCATTCCTCTCCAGTTTGGTGCTCTTATCCTCAATCCATATAATCATGCAGTTTCGTTTAGCCGTTCCTGACCCCTATTTAATTTTCTTCGTGTTGCTGAGCATCTTTTCCTTTTATGCAGCGCTGGCTATTCCCAATCGGCGGTTTCTCTATCTGGCTTACAGCGCATTAGGGTTAGCGGTACTGGCCAAAGGCCCAATTGCCTTGGTGATCGTCGGAGGGGTCATGTTGCTATTTTTACTTTACACAAAGGCTATAGACCGATCAACACTACAATGGCTTATGCCGCTTTACGGTATTGGCTTATTTCTACTCATTGTACTTCCCTGGTATATCGCCGTTTCAGTGGCTACTGATGGCGAATGGATACGACGGTTCGTATTCCAAGAGAACCTCAGCCGATTTATGGCTCCTATGGAAGGTCATGGAGGTCCTTGGTGGCTCATGACAATCCTAATGCTTACGGGTATGCTGCCCTTTTCATTTTTTATAGGACCTGCGCTTTATATGGCCTGGAAGCAGCGTTCGGATAACCTTCTGGTACTCGCTATCTCCTCAATAGTGGTGGTTGTAGGATTTTTCTCCGTGTCTGGAACAAAACTGCCTACCTATATTGGGCCTTGTCTGCCGTTTGTAGCCATCATTTTAGGGAACTTTCTAAACCAGCTATGGGCATCAGGCAATTTAAAACAATTCGCGATAGCCACTACATTGTTGGTCTATTCCTTACTGATGGTCGGTCTACCGGTTGGGCTTTACCTATTCCTAGAAACCCAGGAGCACTTGGAGACTCTACAGGATGTATCCTTTTTCTTCATCGTTATTCCCCTTGGTGGAATCGTATCCTGGCTGGCTGCCCTACGTCATAATTTGGAGGTAATGATCGGATCACTGGTGATCTCTTGGGTAACGCTAAGCCTGATTGCGTTTTTTGTCATTCTTCCCCAACTAGATAAGCTAAATCCAGTGGCCGCATCGCTCGAGTATATCCCCAAGCAAGCGCAGTTGGTAAGCTATAAACGATTTCATCCAGCCTTTGCCTTTTACTGGCAGAAACCTATTGTTCAGTATCAACATATCGATAGTCTCCAGCAGTATGTACGAAACACTTCCAATACGATTATTCTAACTGATCATCGCTTTAGTCCAGAATTAGACTCAGCCAAAGTGCCCCCTTCCTTGCTATATGAGCAGTCACAATTATTTGAACCGATTCGTATCAAGCTCTACACGTACTAATCGTAAAAGTAATGGGTACAATTTAATTTGTTTGACTATGAAGCTTTCCGTAGTAATCCCGCTCTATAACGAAGAAGAAAATGTGTCTATCCTGTTAGCGCGATTATATGAAGCACTAGCCAGTTTCGACTACGAGATTATTTTAGTAGATGATGGATCTACCGATCATACGGTACACCAAGTTCATCTCCAGGCCAATGAACGAGTTCGCTTAATATCCCTTAAGAAAAATCAGGGACAATCGTATGCGATGAGTGCAGGAATAGCTTTGGCTGTGGGAAAATATATTGCCACAATGGATGGTGATTTACAAAATGAACCATCAGACATTCCTTGTTTACTTAATGAACTCATAACAGGCTCTTATGATATGGTCACTGGCTATCGGAAAGATCGAATGGATGCTTGGCATCGAACTTTACCTAGCCAGCTGGCTAACTGGCTTATTCGTAATACAACGGGGGTGCACGTAAAAGACTATGGATGTACACTAAAAGTATTTAATGCCAATATGGCGAAACACTTGGAGTTGCATGGCGAACTACACCGTTTTATTCCCATACTGGCTCATCTTAGGGGTGCTCGTATTGGGGAGCTTGCCGTACAACATGCCCCACGTCTCCATGGAAAGTCCCACTATGGACTGAACCGAACCCATAAAGTAATTAGCGATTTACTATTGGTGCTATTCTTTCAGAAGTACTGGGCAAGAGCCATGCATTTCTTCGGTACCATAGGCCTGCTGCTGATTGGTACCGGTGCTATTTTGCTGATGTACTTAGTTAGTCTCAAACTGTTTGGGCATGACATAGGAGGACGGCCTTTATTGCTTTTAGGATTTATGTCAATTTTAGGGGGTTTACAGCTAGTTTCTTTTGGATTAATTGCCGAGATGTTATACCAATTACATCAACAAAAGCATAACAAGATGGAGAAGGTCACTAATTTTAAGCAGATAATCAAGGTGGTTTGAATGCACCTACTATGAGTTGTCAGATTCGTGGGCTTTATGGGTGATCTGATTTTGCCACCGTGGCACCTTTAGGTTTGTAGTATATGAAAATTCTAAGAAGTAGCTACTATTGCAATAGTGTGGGAATGAGGGTAACTCGAACAGAGTTATTCATCGTTGCACGCCGCATT
>CAKZYJ010000104.1 GCA_937884755.1 uncultured Flammeovirgaceae bacterium | reverse complement strand
GAATGCGTTGTTTGCACTAAAAGTGCCGGAGAATGGTGAGAATACTATTGAAGCCAACGTATTACCCTTCAACAGCCGAGGGTGTTACGTGAAGAGTACCGATAATAAACTGATTATTGTGCACAGCTTGCACGATTACCTAGTGGCCGATAGCCCCGATGTACTACTTATCTGCCCCAAATCTGAAGCCGAGCAGCTAAAATCTATCGTTAAAGAAGCCGAGGATCAGAAAGGGGAGGAGTATATTTAGTGTTAGGGTGTTATAGTATTAGAGTGTTTAAGTTAGGGGTTTAGCATAAATCTGAGTCTCGAGCACTTAAAAATTTAAACTCAAAACATCACCAACGATAATACCAGAACACTTATTTTTTTACAAATCTGACACTCGTTGATCAAGCCACTGTTTCACGTCAGCAAAGCACTGTTGGTTTACTTCGTGCCCCATGGCGTATTCCTTGAAATCGAAGTCTAACGATTGTGTTCGGAGGTAGTCGGCAGCGGCCCGGCCCAGGAAAATTGGGAGAACCGGGTCTTGTTGGCCATGGGTAGCAAAAATCTTTAACTTTTTGTGCTCGGGGGTAAGCGAACCTTGGGGAAGCGTTTCCTTCAAGATATATCCGCTCATAGCCACCACTCCAGCAATTTTCTCCGGGTGGCTAAAGGCTGTGGCGTAGCTCATGATGGCCCCCTGGCTAAAACCCGCCAGGTAGACATGATCAGCGTGAGGTTGATACTGCTGAACGATCTGATCCAGAAAATCAGCAAACTGCTGCCGCGATTGTAGTGCCTGCTCGATATGAGCCTGAGGCATCCCTTTACTAAAATCAATATTGAACCAGGCGTAGCCACCGAAACCATAGGCCAGCGGAGCCTGCACGCTGATAATCAGGTAGCGAGGGTCCAGCATGGGTGCAAAAGAGAATAAATCCCGTTCGTTACTCCCTAGCCCATGCAGCAGCACCAGCAGTGGCGGGTTCTTCGCCGCCATCCGCGGCTTCTGACTAATATAATGTAGTGGCATGATACAATAAGAAATATAATTGTGTTACGGTGCGGAGTGTTATAGTGTTATAGTCTTTGTAAAGGAGTTTTAAGTAACTTTGAACACCATAACACCATAACACCATAACACCATAACACCATAACACCATAACACTATAACACCATAACACTATAACCTATGCAACCAGTCACCTTTGGAGTACTCGGAGTCTCCGGTTTTTTCAAAAAACGAATTGCCATCCCTACTGCCAAATCACCATTAGTGGAGTGGAAAGGCATTGCCTCCCGCTCGCTAGAGCGATCGCAGGAAGTGGCGGATGCCTATCAAATTGCAAATGCCTACGGTTCTTACGAAGAGCTGTTGGCCGACGAATTCATCGAGGCTGTTTATATACCGCTACCTAACCACGTGCATGCCGAGTGGATTAAGAAAGCCGCCGATGCCGGAAAACACGTTTTATGCGAAAAACCGATAGCCCTATCAGCGGATGAAGCTCAGGAGTGTATCAGCTACGCTGAAGCTAAGGGAGTGAAGGTGATGGAAGCGTTTATGTACCGCTTTCACCCGCAGTGGCAGCACGTGCTGGAGCTGATCCGGATGCGGGAGATTGGCAATGTACAGCTAGTACAAACCTTCTTCGGCTACAATAACACCGATCCTGATAACATCCGTAATCAATCGGATAAGGGGGGCGGGGCGCTGTATGATATTGGCTGCTACGCGGTGTCGGCCAGCCGCTTTCTGCTACAGGCCGAACCCCATCGAGTACTCAGCCTGGTAACCGAGCACAGCGACTTTAAAACTGACGTGCTATCATCGGGCACCTTGGACTTTGGCGGACCGCGAGCGCAGTTCACGGTAGGCACTCAGATTTTTCCCCATCAGCGAGTAGAAGTGCACGGCAGTAGTGGGATTATCTCTATTGAAATTCCGTTTAATACCCCCGCCGATGTAGCTGCTAAAGTAACCGTCACCACTAGTATAGGCACGCGGGTAGTAGAGTTAGGACCGGTAGATCAGTATATCGTAGAGTTTGAGGCATTTGCCCGCGCCATTCGCGAAGATACTCCCGTGCCTACTCCTGCTTCCGATGCGGTGAACAATATGCGAGTGATCGATGCTCTTTTTGAATCAAGCCATACTAGTGGGTGGGTGGTAGTATCATGATAGAAGGTTCTCCATTTACTTTGTTGGTGAACGCTTTAACTGCCAATTGATGTTATTGATGTTGCAGTAGCAACTTGGCTTGAGGAATGCTTCAGCATTTGGTATCTTGCCAATTCGTACTACCGAAAAACAACCGAAAATGAGATTCTGCGCCTCACTGATATTTCTGTTAAGCATTAGTTTTTTGTCCTGCCAGACAGATAAAGCTACCCAAAACGAAGCCCCGACCGAAACTCCCACTGCGACCGAAGAAACTCAGTTGCAAACCAGCGTATTGACTTCTACCAAGCCCGATGGTGAAGTTCCTAAAGGTATGGTATGGATACCTGGAGGCCAATTCATTATGGGGAGCGATCACGAGACGGCAACTGAAGTAGAGGGGCCAGCGTACTCGGTAGAAGTTTCTGGCTTTTGGATGGACACCCACGAAGTAACCAACGCCGAGTTTCGGGAGTTTGTGGAAGCCACGGGCTACATTACTGTTTCAGAACGTCCCATCGATTGGGAAGAAATGAAAAAGCAACTGCCTCCTGGTACCCCTAAGCCAGCGGACGAAGTGCTGCAACCGGGCTCCCTTATCTTTGACCCTCCTAACCACGCTATTCCGTTGCACGATTATTCCCAATGGTGGTCGTGGAAGATTGGGGCTAACTGGCGACACCCTAAAGGGCCCGGTAGCTCTATTGAAGGCAAGGACAATTTCCCGGTGACCCATATTGCCTACGAAGATGCCCAGGCTTATGCCAAATGGACTGGTAAACGATTGCCGACTGAAGCGGAGTACGAGTTTGCGGCTCAGGGTGGTACCACCGGGCAAGCGTTTGCCTGGGGCGATGAGCTAACCCCCTCGGGCAAGTATCTGGCTAACTTCTTTCAGGGAGATTTTCCTCACAATAACGTTGGTACCGATGGTTTTACCAGTGCGGCTCCAATCAAAAGCTTCCCGCCCAATGCTTACGGCCTGTACGACATCATTGGTAATGTGTGGGAGTGGAGCTCCGACTGGTACCGTCCCGATACGCACGCTCAGCAGAGCAAAATTACAGTATGTCGCAACCCCACTGGTCCCGAGCAGAGCTACGATCCGCAGGAGCCTCTCACTCCCAAGCGGGTGATCAAAGGTGGTTCTTACCTGTGTAGTAATCAGTACTGCTCCAACTACCGTCCCTCGGCTCGGATGGCTACCGCGGTAGACTCCGGCCAGGAACACCTTGGCTTCCGCTGCGTGAAAGATGCTGGGTGATTTGTAGAAGACAGACTGTTACGCGTTTGCAACGCGTATAGTATTTTAACATGTTGAGATGGTAAATGTAAACCAGGGCGCGCTATAAACGCGCCTTAGCTCGTTGGCAAGGCTATGATTTTTGCAACGGATTGCATAAGGAATTTGGACAACCAGGGCAGGTTTTGTATCTTCCGAAATATATTTTTTTATCAATGATACAACTTAACCGTCGGCAGTTTCTTCAGCAATCATCGGCTGTGGCTAGCCTGCTTCCATTTGCTTCTATGCCAGCTACTATATCTTCCTTCAATGCCCCCAAAAAAATTACGATAGCTGAGGTTAGTACCAACTTTGAGCGCGAGCCATTAGCTACTCCCTACGGCTTTAAGGGCGGCTATATCACCGATGTTTGGCAGGCGGTAGCCCGGTTGCAAAGCTCTTCCGGTAAACACGGTATCGGCCTGGGAACCCAGAGCGTACTTTGGTGCGATGCCGAAGTGTTTCTTCAGCATTCTGAGAATGGTGGCAATGCGCTGATGTATGCTATGACGGAGAAAGCTGTGCAACTAGCCAAAGGACAATCCTTCACTACTCCTATCGAATTGCAGGAAAATATTCTTGATGAAGTGCACGCCTACGGAAAAAAGGTGACCGGAAAAGACGATCTACGGGAAACCTTTGCCCTTAACGCACTAGTAGCGGTAGATAATGCCGCTTGGCTTTTATATGCTTACGAGAACGGCATCAATGACTTTGATACACTAATTCCTGAAGAGTATCGTCCGGCTTTATCCCACCATCATGATAAGGTGGTAAGTGTTCCTTCTTTTTCGTTTGCCACGCCGGTATCACAGATGAAAGAATTGGTGGATGATGGGTACTTCTTTCTGAAAATAAAATTAGGGCATCCGGGTACTCAGCGGGAAATGCTGGATAAGGACAAGGCCAAAATCACTGAGATTCACGAGACGATTGGCCACGGAGAGACTCCCTACACGGCGGATGGTAAAATCCCTTATTACTTCGACATGAACGGGCGCTACGAAGAGAAGGATTACTTGCTGGAGGTACTCGATCATGCTAAGAAAATTGGGGCATTTGATCAGATTGTGGTGGTGGAGGAACCATTTCCAGAAGAAAGCGAAGCCACGGTGGGCGATGTAGGAGTACGGGTAGCCGCCGATGAGAGTGCCCATACCGAAGAAGATGTAATTACTCGTATCCAAATGGGCTATAATGCTATCGCGCTAAAGCCGATTGCCAAAACCCTGAGCATGACCCTGAAGATGGCGAAAGTAGCTCATGAACAAGGTATCCCTTGCCTCTGTGCTGACCTTACGGTAAACCCGATTCTGGTAGATTGGAATAAGAACGTGGCTGCCCGTTTAGGCGATTGGGAAGAATTTCCAGGGATGGGGATGATGGAAAATAACGGCCATCAGAACTACCGCGATTGGCAAGAAATGATGTCTTATCACCCATATTCCGATGCAGACTGGGTAAAGGCTGAAGATGGTGTCTTTAAGTTAGGCGAAGATTACTACGAAAAGAGCGGAGGAATCTTTCAGATGTCAGACCACTATCAAGCACTATTTGATTCTAAAAAGAGCGATAGCTAAGCAAAGAACAAATAGTAGAGAACAGTTAACTCTGTGCAGTAACCAATGAAAAAATAACTGTGGACTGAGATACAGAACAATCGAACAATTTAACAATCAGTATACTTATGAGAACCTTTTTTTTGTACGGTACCGCACTATTCTTTCTATACAGTTGCGGGCCATCTGCTAATAACTCCGCCGAAACAGCGGAAGAAGACACCAATACCGCCGAAATGGCAGCTTCGGTAGAAGAAACCGGTGATAATACTTTAACTGAGCAGGAGCGAGCCGATGGCTGGGCCTTATTGTTTGACGGTCAATCCACCAACAACTGGCGGGGCGCACATAAGGATGCTTTCCCCGAACAAGGCTGGAAAATTGAAAACGGAGAGTTAATGGTACTGTCCTCGGATGGCGCAGAGTCGCAGAACGGAGGTGATATTGTGACCGAGAACGAGTACGATAATTTTGAATTTCAGGTAGACTTTAAGCTGACCGAAGGTGCTAATAGTGGCATTAAGTACTTCGTGACTGAAGGCTACAATTCGGGGGCATCGGCTATTGGTCTGGAGTATCAGTTACTGGATGACGAAAAGCACCCCGATGCCAAAAAGGGCAACAATGGTGGTGGCACCCGTACCCTAGCTTCTCTGTATGATCTAAAGGGTGCTCCCGATAGCAAACCATTCAAAGGCATTGGTGAGTGGAATACTGCTCGCATTGTTGTACAGGGCAGTAAAGTGGAGCACTACCTGAACGGTGAAAAAGTGCTGGAGTATGAGCGCGGTAGCGAGGAATACAATAACCTAGTACAGAACAGCAAGTACGTGAAGTGGGAGAACTTCGGTATGGCCGAGAGCGGCCACATTTTACTACAAGATCACGGCGACCTAGTGTACTTCAAGAATATCAAGGTTCGAGAATTGCCAGCCTCCTAGATCAAAGCGTTATAGTGTTTAGGTGTTAGTATGTTATAAATATATAGTTGCACGCTTAGATTCTATAACACTTTAACACCATAGCACTAAAACACAATTTCTTTTGACAACCAACAAAAAATACATAATATGAATATTTCAAACAGTAATCGTAGGGATTTTATCAAGAAATCGGCATTAGGAGCTGTGGGTTTGAGTACTGCTTTTTCAGCTCGGAGCTACGGACGCATTCTGGGCGCTAACGATCGGGTACGAGTTGGGATTGTTGGATTTTCTAACCGCTGTCGTGGGTCGCTTATTCCGGCCTTTATGAACCATGCTGAAGAAATGAACTTCGAGATTGTGGGGGTTTCCGACATCTGGAACCGCCGTCGTGACGAAGCTAAAGCGTACCTGGAAGAGAAAGGTCTCAAAAAGGTTGACATGGCTCGTAACAACGAAGAACTCTACGAAAAGAGTAATGTGGATGCGGTGATTATCAGTACGGCTGATTTCCAGCACGCGTTGCACGGAGTAGAAGCTATCGAGAACGGCTGCGATGCCTACATTGAAAAGCCGTTGGCCGAATCGATGGAAGACAATAAGAAGATTCGGGATACGGCCGAAGCCTCCGACCGGATTATCCAAATTGGATCACAGCGACGGAGCGGTAGTAACTATCATGCCGCCGAAGATTATATTAAGTCTGGTAAGTTTGGTGATATTGTGATGGTGAACATGACCTGGAACGTAAACCAGCCT